>ASKX01000006.1 GCA_000398025.1 Candidatus Paceibacter normanii SCGC AAA255-P19
AAGGACTGGTTAAGGTTTTAGCTTTAAAAATGAAGGAAATCTGGCTTGGAAATAAATTTTGTCAAAAATTCTTGACAAAATACTTTACTCACGGTATACTGAAAACAGGTAAATAGTTCCCGAGAGATTTTCTCTCGGCCTAAAACCGAATACACAGAAACCCTGAAGGAGGTGAACGGAATGACCAGTCAGAAAGGTCTGATGGAAAAGATGATTATCGATTGCGAAAAGGTAACGAGCATTATTCTTGAGTTTATCCGGAAAAAGGTTAGAGACGAAGGGAAAGACGGTGTCGTTCTGGGACTAAGCGGAGGTCTTGACTCTTCAACTGTGGCTTTCTTGGCTACCAGGGCTATGGAAGATCCCTCAAAAGTCCACGCTCTCTATCTGCCAGACAGAGATAGCGAAGGAAAGTTTCAGAACTACGCCCAAGAAGTCGCCCAGGAACTCGGCCTCACTTTCAAAACGATAGTGATCACCGAGGAAGTGAAAAGGCAAGGTACCTATGGACCTCTTATCCTAAAGATTACCAACGCCTTGCCGTTTCTCAACCGGCTCATCGTCTGGACCTCTAATAAGGTCATCTATCCTTTGTTCTTTAAGGAGCTGCCCTTCATTGTCACTCTGGAAAAAGGAGGCTCAGCCAAGAACTTCCTTACCAGAATGATCTACAAGGCGATAGCCTCAGCCATCGAAGAAGGGTTTAATGCCAGGCATAGGACTCGAAAAAAGATTCTCGAAGAATATGCTCAAGCCCACAACCTTCTTTTGGTCGGCTGCGCCAACCGCTCAGAATCTTTTGTCGGTTGGTTCGTCAAGGACGGAGTGGACGACTTGCCTATTGAAACCATCCTGAATCTCTATAAAAACCAGGTGCGTCAGCTGGCTCGCTATCTAGGAGTACCAGGAAAGATACTCGGAGAAGCTCCTTCTCCGGATATGTTCAAAGGAATCGGCGACGAAGACATCATCGGTCATCCATATAAAAAGATCGATAGGGTCGCCTACGCCCTTGAGCATGGCCTCAATGAGGAACTCATCCTTAGAGAAGGCGTAACTCCGGAAGAGCTTGAAGAGATTAAGAGCTTACATCGACTATCATCCTGGAAACGGGAAAATCCCCATGAATTTCCCGACACCGAGAAAACACCAACTGCCAAAAGAATACTTACTGCTAAAAAAGTTAAGGCTGGATTGACCTAATCCAGCCTTAAATTATAGAATAGAACAATATGGATATTTTAGACTTAAGAGGAGCGGTTCTATTTATTTGTGCCTTTTTGAATTTTCTTCTGGCTTTATCTTTGTGGTTAAGGAGAGAGGAGAGGAAAGATATTTTATATTTGAGTATTACTGCTCTGTTTTCCGGGCTTTACGCAGTTTTTTGTGGGGGGGTTTATTTCTTTTGGACTCCCGGTTCTTTTGCGTCAACGCTTTGGTATCGATTAACCTGGTTGGGGGTTTTAATGGTTCCTCCTTTTGTCCTCTTTACTTATTATTTCACCAACAGAATTAAAAAAATTAAATTGAAAGCTTTGTTTTTGTTTTTGGGAGCAGGTTTAATTGGTTATTTTGCTCTTACCACCACTCTCTTTCTTGAATCAGTCCACTTTAAATATCCTACCATCTCAGGAATTGCCGGGCCTTTGGATTTCTTTGGCCGACTATACATATTTATCGGAATTGTCATTGGTTTGGTCAATCTTTTGAGAGAATATTTCAAAAGCGCAGGGTTTAAAAGATTACAGATAAAATATCTTGTCGCCGGAGTAGTTGTATACGCTCTGGCTGGGATGATTTTTACGGCAATTATCCCTCTTCTTACTGGCGAATCCGCCTACTACGACCTCCTTGCTTATTTTTCTCTCATCTGGATGTTTTTAACCACCTATGCTATTACCCGTTATCGGTTGATGGATATTCGCTTTGTGATAAGTAGGGGAGTAGTATTTATTCTCTCTTTGGTCACAATTATCATTTTGGTTCTCTTTATAGTGTTCTTAGCTAACAAGTTCTTTGGCATTCCCTCTCTTCTTTAGTTGTATTTGTCAGGAATTGTTTTACAAAGATTAGAAAACTCTTTAGCTTAAAAACTAAAGGGTTTTTGGTTTAAGAGTGATTTTTGTCAGCAATTCTTGACAAAATTTTCCATCAACGGTATACTGAGAATAGGTAAATAGTTCCCGAGAGATTTTCTCTCGGCCTAAAACCGAATACACAGAAACCCTGAAGGAGGTGAAAAAATGAAAGAAAAGGAAAGGTTCTTCGGGTTCAGCAAAGATAATCTTGTTGCCTTTTTAAAAATGCCTCTGCCAGATATTATCTGGGGCGTTGGAGTGACGATATTCTTTCTCTGCTGCTGGATGCTCGATTGGTCACTGATAAGGCTTTCTTTAAGAATGGAAAGGCCTTACATAAACTAAACAGAAAGGAGGTGAAGGATGAACGCAAGCAAGATAGCAACACTAGGGAAGAACTCGACCCCCATGAAGCTCTGGGACGAAGGCGCAACGGCTGGTCTTGAGAATATCTACCTAAATCGCGTTGCAGAGGAGCATCGGAAAAAGTTAGGAGAGCTCTTTCTGCCCACAAAAGAAGGAAGATATTTAGATGCAGGATGCGGTGCTGGTAGTATGTTCGAGTTTATAACTCGGGAAATCCAACCAGCCGAAGTGTATGCAGTAGACTGGTCAAAAGTCATGTTAGAGAAGGCTAGGTTAGAAACGGAACGGCTGCAACCATTCTCAAAAACTAACTTTGCGTTCCCTTGTATTGACCACGCGAGAGTGCCGGGCTGGATTGATCTTACAGAGCCCTTGGTTTGGCCTGATGGTTTCTTTGATGGTTGTATTTCCAACCAGGTAGTATGTTACCTTGTCTGCGGGTGGAAAAGACCAATAGAAGAACTAGCTAGGGTTATCAAACCCGGAGGATACCTGTATCTAGGGACCCTCCTTAACCACTGGGGATTTACCAGGGTGCTATGGAAGCATTTCCTGCCGGAATTTCTTCGAGCTCCAGTAGTCTCTATTCAAGGACTTAAATATAGGCGCATCTTAGACAAAATCTCCAAAGAATTGAAAAAGCGTGGCGCACAATCTCCGTCTCGAGAAGAGTTAATAGATTATCTAGAAACTCTGGGGTTTAAAGAGATAAAAGTGGTTCCAACCTACTGGGGAGGAAGCGTAGCTCTGCGAGCCAGAGTAAAATTATGACCCCTTTCGAAAAATCAATGTTAACCTTGAAAGGGGTTTTTATTTTGGTTACAATATAATAATTAGACTTAACTATAGCCTGACTAATGCCATTTGTTCTCGATTTAAAACTACTAGTGCTAATTTCAGCTATAATAAGTTTTGTTTTAAGTTGGATTGTTTTTCAGCAGGGTAAAAAGAATAAAACTAATATCAGTTTTGCTCTATTTACATTCTTTATAGGTCTTTGGGCCTTTTGTTTTTATTTTTATTTTCATCCTGTTTTTTTCTCGCAATTGGTTTGGATTAAACTGGTTTATCTTATATCCATTTTTATGATTCCGCCCGCTTTGTACTTTATTCTTTGTTTTCCAATGAGAAGAATGAAGTCTCTTTTTCCGTTTGTGATGCTTTATACTGCCTGTTCTCTTCCTCTAATTTGGCTTTTATTTTTCACAGACCACTGGGTAGAAGAGGTCATTGTCTACCCCTGGGGACCTCAAACAGTTACCGGCTCTGGGTACGTTTTTTATTTTATTTTTGTCGGTGCCGTAGCGCTCTTTGGTTTTTATAATTTAACCAAAAATTATCTAGCGGCGAGAGGTATTTTAAAAGCTCAACTAAAGTTCTTCCTTCTCGGCGTCTTTTTTTTCGGAGTCCCTACAATAATTGTTGATATTGTTTTGCCCCTGGTAAGCGGCAACTCTCGCTACTTTTGGCTTAGCCCTGTTTTTGCACTGGCCGTACCAGGTGCCACCACTTATGCTATTACTCGCTATCGGTTGATGGATGTTAGAATAGCCATTGGTAAGGGGTTAGTGTATATTTTTACTTTGGCGGCTTTAGTTGCTCTTATATTTTTATCAATTTTCCTTAGCACCAAGTTGCCGACTCCGGTTTCGACAAACGTTGTTTTGGTTTTAGCTATGATTGTTGGCATTCTTCTTTTCCAGCCCATTTTTCGATTCTATGAAAAATTTGCTGCCAAATACTTTTATTATGTTTTCTATTCTTATCAAACTGTTTTGACTGATTTGGGAAAAGGACTAACTCGGTTTTTAGATTTGAATCAACTTTCCTCTCTGATTGTTAACACCTTAATGAACACAATGAAATTAGACAGAACAGTGGTATTATTGAGGGAGCCCGGCGATGGGGAATACAGAATCCAAAAAAATATTGGTTTTAGAGAAGAAAATGGTATTTCTTTGGTTAAAGACAATTTTTTAACCATCTGGCTGGAAAGAACTCAAAAGCCCTTAGTTTATGAAGAACTTTCTTTAATCGTCCGCGACACAACAAAGGAGGAAGAGAAAGAAAGATTGGGAATTTTACAATCAAATATGAAAAGGATTGAAGCTGCCCTCTGTTTACCACTTTTTATCGAAGACAAAATTATTGGCATGATTGTTTTGGGAAATAAACTTTCTGGTGACCCTTACTCAGAGCAAGATATTGAGCTCTTAACTAATTTGGCTAACCAGGCCTCGGTGTCTTTCCAAAATGCCCGACTTTACTCAGAAATTAAAGGTTTTAGCGAAAAATTAGAAAGAGAAGTAGAAAAAAGAACTAAAGAACTACAAGAGGCCTATGAAGATTTGAAAAAATTAGACAAGGCTAAATCAGAATTCATTTCCATTGCCTCCCACCAATTGAGAACTCCTTTGACGGCAGTGAAGGGTTATATCTCAATGATGCAAGAGGGCACTTATGGTAAGATGCCAGAGAAAATGGAAAAGCCTTTAGATAATATTTACGTTTCCAACGAAAGATTGATAAAATTAGTTAATGATCTTTTAAATGTTTCCCGAATTGAAGCTGGCCGAATGGAAATGAAATTGGAAAAGGTGTCTTTGGAAGAAATGATTGTTAGTGTGATAGAAGAGTTAAGTAATGTAGCTAAAGAGAAAGATGTTTACTTGAAATGGGAAAAATCAAAGGAGACCTTGCCCAAAATTTCTTTAGACAGAGACAAAATAAGACAAGTGGTTATGAATGTGATAGATAATGCTATTAGATACACCGAAAAGGGCGGAGTAACTATAAAAGCCAAGGAATCGGATGGCAAAATTCAAATTCTAGTTTCCGACACCGGTGTGGGATTGACCAAATCTGAGTTGTCTAAAATGTTTGAAAGTTTTTCCAGAGGAGCGGCCGGAACCCGGCTTTATACCGAAGGGGTTGGCCTGGGGTTATATGTAGCCAGAAGATTTGTTGAAGTGCACGATGGCAAAATTTGGGCTGAAAGTAAAGGAAAAGGCAAAGGGTCGATTTTTTATATAGAGTTACCAATAATATAATATGGCAAAGAAAATTTTACTAGTAGAAGATGAGAAAATTTTGGCTGAGATGTATCGAGAAAAATTTACTCAGGCTGGTTTTGAGGTCTTTTTAGCCTTTGAGTCAAAAGAGGGTTTAAAACTGACAAAAAAAGAAAAGCCAGATTTGATTGTTTTGGACATTTTACTTCCCAGAGAAAACGGAATCGCTTTTCTGGGCCGGTTAAGAAAAGACGAAGAGATTGCTTCTATTCCGGTGGTGGCTTTTTCAAATTACGACGATCCGGAAACAAAAAAGCAAGCCCTCCAATTAGGAGCTAAAGATTATTTAATAAAGACTAACTACACACCGAGCGAAATAGTTACGAAAGTAAAGCAACTAATGAGCGAAGGTCGAAATGAGCAAAGCTCATTGAGTTCCTCAAGAAATAAATAAATGAAGAGAATTTTAACCAACGAAATTATTAAATATCTCGACCAAAAAGTGAAAGTTTGTGGCTGGGTAAATACGGTCAGGGCACACGGGAAAATTCTTTTTGTAGATTTAAGGGACAGGGGAGGAGTTTTACAATTGGTCTGCCCGCCAGATATAGCCAAAGACCTTAGGCCAGAATGGGTGATTTGCGTAGAAGGAAAAGCCAAAGAAAGACCAAAAGGCATGCAAAATCCTAAAATTGAAACTGGTAAGGTGGAATTGGCAGTGGAAGATTTAAAGGTTTTGGCTAAGGCCAAAACTTTGCCTTTTGCTATTGATACTTCGGGTTATGAAATAAATGAAGAGAAAAGGTTGAAATATCGCTATCTGGACTTAAGAAGGGAAAGACTGAGAAAAAATTTGATTTGGCGCCAAAAAGTAATTCAGTTTATGAGAGAATTTTTAATTAACGAAGGGTTTGTCGAAGTGGAAACTCCTATTTTAACCAAATCTACTCCTGAAGGCGCCAGAGATTTCTTAGTTCCTTCAAGATTACAGCCTGGCAAATTTTATGCCTTGCCTCAATCGCCTCAGCAATTTAAACAGCTTTTACAGGTGGCTGGTTTAGAGAAATATTTTCAAATTGCCAGGTGCTTTCGCGATGAAGACCCGCGAGCTGACAGGCAAGCCGAGCATACCCAATTGGATATTGAAATGTCTTTTGTCGAACAAGAAGACATTTTAAGCTTGACTGAAAAACTCTATTCATCAATTATCAAAAATCTATTTCCGGAAAAACGAATTCAAAAAATTCCTTTCCCTAGAATTAGCTATAAAGAGGCAATGAAAAAGTACCAATCAGATAAGCCCGACTTGCGAAAAAATAAAAATAATCCTGATGAACTAGCTTTTTGCTTTGTGGTTGATTTCCCAATGTTCGAATGGCATGAAAATGAAAAAAGGTGGGGAGCCCAACACCATCCCTTTACTAAACCTCAAGTTGAAGAGTTCGCTGAGACTTCGTCTCATCTCTCGCCTCATTCAACTTCGTTAAACTCGGCTATTAAAGAAATGAAAAAACATCCGGAGAAAGTTTTAGCTCACCAATACGACCTAGTCCTAAATGGCTATGAAATTGGCGGCGGCAGCATTAGAACTACCAATTTAGATATTTTAACTGCTGTTTTTGAAGTTTTTGGTCACAAGAAAGAAGAGGTCAAAAAGAAATTCAGCAATTACTTTGAGGCTTTTAGCTACGGTGTGCCCCCTCACGGCGGAATTGCTCCAGGAATTGATCGGCTTTTAGCTGTTGTTTTAAATGAACCTAACATCCGAGAGGTAATGGCTTTCCCCAAAACTGGTGATAATCGTGATTTAATGATGGGTGCGCCCAGTGAAGTGACTGAAGAACAGCTAAAAGAATTACACATAAAGATAACCAAACCTAAAGGTCAATGACAGACAGACTAAAAATATTTCTTGCTGTTTTTATTTTGAGTTTACCCGTCTGGTGGGGGGTAAATGCTTTCCAAAAAGATCTGGAAAGCGCTTTTTATGCTCAGGTATCCCAACCGCTCCAAGAAATTTCTTTAGTCAAAATTCCTCCCAAAGCCCAGAAGCCCAACCTCGAACTTCAAGCTAGGGCGGCAATCTCAGTAAAGATTAGCGGCGGAGGGAGTGAAAAAGTCCTTTTTGGTAAAAACATTAACCAACCATTTCCCATTGCTTCTTTGACTAAGCTAATGACAGCTGCAATTGTTTTTGAAAACACGCCCGAAGATAATTACGATTTTTCAAATGTAGTAACTGTTTCTGGGAAGGCAGCAGCTCAAGAAGATGTTCCAGTTTTTGGCAACTTGGAAGCCGGGGATGAATTGCTTTTGGAAAGATTATTAGAACTAATGCTGATTTATTCAAGCAATGACGCTGCTTTTGCTCTTTCTGAAATTATTGGTCAAGACAATTTCATAGAAAAAATGAACGAAAAAGCCGAAATCTTAGGATTGGAAAATACTCATTTTGTAAATCCTACTGGCCTTGATCCTAAAAAAATCTATTACGACCCAACCACCATAAAGTATTTCAACCGCGCCGCTACCAAAGATTTAACTAACCTAACTAAATATATAATTGAGGAATATCCCAAAATTTTTGAAATTTCTGCCAGCCAAGGGCCTTATCCAGTAACAAATGGCACTTCAGACATTCTTTTACCAGAAAAATTTAAGGCCGTGGGAGGAAAAACCGGCTATACCGACGAAGCTGGAGGCTGTATGCTTTTGGTTTTGGAGGATAAAAAAGGAAATGAAATGATTAATGTAATTTTGGGAACTTCTTCTTCCGAAACTCGCATTACTGAGATGCAAAAATTAATTGACTGGCTCGGCTTATGAATGTTTTTACTTTTAATGTAATTAAACTTCTGCTTCTCTCCGGGATAACTGCCGTAATTGCTTTACTCTGGGCGCCGACTCTAATCAACCTTTTACATAGATTAAAGTTCTGGAAAAAAGAAGCCAGAACAAAAACTATTACTGGTGACAAGGCAGAGGTTTTTTATTCTTTACACAAAGAAAGGGAAACCACTGTGCCTCGGGGTGGGGGAGTTTTAATTTGGGTTTCAGTGCTTTTTGTAATATTTTTATTTTTTATTTTGGCTAATGTTCTTGATGTCTGGTGGGTTAAAAAATTAAATTTTTTATCTCGAGGCGAAACTTGGCTACCTTTGTTTACCTTAATTGCTGCTTCTTTAGTGGGACTTTCTGATGACGTTCTTCAGGTTCTTGGCAAAGGGAAATATGTTGGTGGCGGCATAACCTTTAAACGAAGGCTGCTAATGGTTATTATTATTGGATTAATTGGAGGATTGTGGTTTTATTGCCAACTAGGCTGGGATACTGTTCATATTCCCCTAATCCAAAATTTTCCTGAAGGAATTGATTTTCCGATTGGCACTTGGATAATACCGCTTTTTATTTTGGTAATGGTTGGCTCTTGGTCTGGTGGAGTAATTGACGGCTTAGATGGGTTATCGGGCGGTGTCTTTGCTTCAATTTTTAGCGCTTTTGCCATTATTGCTTTTTCGCAAGGCAAAGCCGATCTGGCTACTTTTTGCGCCGTGATCGTTGGCGCTCTCTTTGCTTTTTTATGGTTTAATATCCCGCCGGCTCGTTTTTACATGACAGAAACGGGCATTCTCGGACTAACCTCAACTATGGCAGTGGTGGCTTTTTTAACTGACTCAGTAATAGTTTTGCCAATTATTGCCGGGCTTTTAGTGATTGAAGTTGGCTCAATGATTATTCAATTATTATCTAAAAAATTCCGCCATAAAAAAATTTGGCTTTCCACGCCCCTCCATCATCATTTTGAAGCTCGAGGCTGGCCAGCTCATCAGGTAACAATGAGGTTTTGGGTAATATCCATTGTCTTTGCTATTTTAGGGGTGGCAATTCGCCTTTTAGGCTAAATCTAAAAGTAAAAATGCAAAATGCAAAATTATTGAGAAAGAATTATCCTAGGTTCGTCTATCAGGATTACTTTTATAAATTAAAAGGGAAGAAATTAGAAATTTTCTTCCTTTTTAAGATTGGGCCCAATATTAAGTTCAGGCCGAAAGTGGTTATTGAAAATGTTGATAAATCTCAAGTTAGGAAGGTAGGGGATAAGGCACTAAATAATTTAGTATTTAATTTAGGACTAATGGAAATCCCCAGTTATTGGAAAGCCACCTGCTCGCCGGTAATAGAAATCAAAGCTGGACCATTAAACTCAGAACAGATTAAATGGTGGCAAGATTTAATAATCAACGGTATGGGCCAATTTTTCTTTGAAAATAAAATTAACTTTCGAAAGCCCAACTTCCTCACCATCAAATCAGAGCCCCAAAAAATATGCCCTAATAAGACGATCGTCAAACTAACGCATATAGCCCGAAAGGGAGTGTTGGTGGCGGTTGGTGGAGGAAAGGATTCAGTGGTGACTTTGGAGATTTTAAAAAAGACCAAAAAAAACATCAATTGTTTTTCTTTAAATCCCACCGAGGCGGCTCAAAAGATAATGAAAGCAGCTGGTTGCAAAAAACCAGTTATTGTTAAAAGAAATGTTGATGAGAAGCTTTTGGAGTTAAACAGACGAGGGTTCTTAAATGGTCATACTCCTTTTTCAGCTTATTTGGCCTTTTTAAGCGTGCTTTGCGCAACTATTTTTGGCCAAAAATACATTGCCTTTTCCAATGAAAGAAGCTCTAACGAAGGCAATGTGAAATATTTAGGAAAAATAATTAACCACCAGTGGTCAAAAAGTTTTAATTTTGAGAAGAAATTCAGAAAATATGTCAAAAAATATTTGGCTAAAGACCTTGAATATTTCAGCTTCTTACGGCCTTTATACGAAATTCAAATTGTAAAACTATTTTCCAAATACCCAAAATATTTTCCCGTTTTTTTAAGTTGTAATGAAGCCTACAAGACAGCTTCGGGAACCAAAAACCCGACTAAAAAATGGTGTGGCCAGTGTTCAAAATGTTTGTTTATTTTTGCCTGTCTTTTTCCCTTTGTTAAAGAGAAAGATTTATTAAAGATTTTTGGAAAAAATTTGTTTGAAAATAAAAAACTTCTTCCCGTAATGAAGGAACTGGTGGGCAAGGAAAGGTTTAAACCTTTTGAATGTGTGGGCACTAAAAAAGAAAGTTTAGTCGCCTTCTATTTGAGCTGGAGAAAAACAGGGGGAATAGGAATTTTACCCAAATATCCAAATTTAGATAAAGAATCAAAGAAAATATTAAGCTCGTGGAATAAACAACACAGTTTACCCAAAGAGTTCGCTGAGACCCTGTCTCGTCTCACGCCAAGCTTGACTTTGTCTCGCTCGGCGTTTGAAAAAGCCCTATGAAGTTAGATGAATTAAAAAATAAGAAAATTTTGATTTTGGGATTTGGCCAAGAGGGAAAGGATAATTTTGATTTTCTGAGAAAGGTTTTCCCAAAGAAAATTTTGGGAATCGCTGACCAGAAAACCAAATTAGATTTAAAAGACAAAAAAATAAAACTCCATTTGGGTCAAAATTATCTCAAAGCACTAAAGAATTACGATATTGTAATTAAATCCCCAGGCATTCCCTTTAAAAATATTCCGAGATCGGGACTCCGAAAATTAACGTCTCAAACTGAGATTTTTTTTGAAAACTGCCCAGGAAAAATTGTTGGTATTACCGGTACCAAAGGTAAGAGTACTACGGCCTCGATGACTTATAAGATTTTAAAGAAAGGGGAGATAAAAGCGCATTTAGTGGGAAATATCGGAAAACCAGTTTTGGCTTCTTTGAAAAAAGCTAAAAAAAATGATGTTTTTGTTTATGAACTTTCCAGCCATCAGCTCTATCATCTTAAAGAAAGCCCTCAAATTGCCGTTTTGTTAAATATTTATCCTGAACATTTGGATTATTACCGAAATTTTAAAGAATATGCTAAAGCTAAAGCCAACATTACCTTGCACCAAACTAAAAATGATTATTTGGTTTTTAATTCTGAAGATAAGCTAATTGGAAAATTTGCTAAGAAATCAAAGGCCAAAAAAATACCAATTAAAGGGGGGTATTACGAATTAAACAAAAACGCAGCTAGAGCAGTAGGAAAAATACTTAAAATTCCTTCAAAAATCATTGAAAAGGCACTCAAGGAGTTTAAACCTCTGCCTCACAGATTGGAATTAGTCGGAACTTATAAAGGAATTACTTTTTACAATGATGCCCTAGCCACTATTCCCGAAGCCACCATTGCTGCCATAGAATCCCTGGGGAGCAGGGTAGAGACGATTATGCTGGGTGGTTATGAAAGAAATATTGATTATAAAAATCTAGCTAAGAAAGTTTTGAAAAGTAAAATTAAAACTGTAATCTTATTTCCCACTACTGGAGAAAGAATCTGGAAGGAAATTACAAAAGCTTCGCAGGATAGGAAAACACCAAAGCATTTTTTTGTAGACAACATGAAAGAAGCAGCGAGATTGGCTTACAGATACACTTTGAAGGGAAAAATTTGCCTTCTCTCTACAGCTGCTTCCAGTTTCAGTATTTTTAGAGATTACAGAGAAAAAGGAAATCTGTTCAAAAAATATGTTAAAAAGTTTGGTAAAAGAAAAGGGGCGTCCTGATCTTTGGTTGGTCGGCGTAATTGTTGTTTTAATGGTTTTGGGAATTCTAATCTTGGCTAGCGTTTCGGCTACCTTCTCTCAAGAAAAATTTGGAACCACCTACTATTTTTTAAATCATCAATTCTTGTTTGGTTTGCTACCAGGATTAATTTTGGCTTTTTTTGCTTTTAAGGTTCGTTTGAACTCTCTTAAAAAGTGGGTGCCAGTTTTGCTTTTGGTAAACTTGTTGTTGTTAGCTATGGTTTTCTTGCCAAAAATTGGGACAGGACCTGGGAGTTGGGCCCCCGCAGCCCGTTGGGTTTCTTTTGGACCAATTTCTTTTCAGCCCTCAGAATTTCTGAAATTAACTTTTATTCTCTATCTGGCTGCTTGGCTAACCAGCCGGACTCCACAAAGAAAAGAATTTGGTCAAACGTCCAAACAAAGAGAAGGACGTGAGATGAACGGAGTTCAGCGAACTTTTATTGCTTTCCTGTTGGTAGTTGTTATAATCAGTTTGTTTTTAATTTTTCAACCCGATATCAGCACCTTAGGAATAATTGTCATCTCAGCTACTTTGATGTATTTTTTGGCTAACACTCCTCTTTGGCATAGTATTTTAGTAATTTTAATCGGCGGTGGGGGATTGCTGGCCTTAATTAAACTTGCTCCTTATAGATTAAATCGGTTGTTGGTGTTTCTTAATCCCGAGCTAGACCCGATGGGAATAGGTTATCAGATAAAACAGGCCTTAATTACGGTGGGATCAGGTGGACTTTTTGGCCTAGGATTGGGAATGTCTCAGCAAAGATTTGGTGTTTTTTTGCCCCAATCGATGTCTGACTCAATCTTTGCTATCTTCGCTGAAGAAACGGGATTTGTTGGTAGTTGTATTTTAATTTTTCTTTTTTTGATGTTGTTGTGGCGAGGTTTCAGAGCGGCTAAACTGGCAAGTGATAAGTTTTCTCAGTTGGCTGCTTTGGGAATTACTTCCTGGATTTGCCTTCAAGGATTTATTAATATCGCTGCCATGATAGGAATTTTGCCCTTAACCGGTATTCCCTTACCTTTTATTAGTTACGGAGGATCAGCTCTAGTTTCAGAGCTGGCTGGAGTTGGACTATTATTAAATATTTCAAAAAGCAGATGAAAGTTTTATTTGCCGGTGGTGGCACTGGCGGTCATATCTTACCAATAATTGCCGTGGCTAGAGAAATAAGAAGAACTTATCCTAAGGGAGAAAATCTTCAGTTTTTTTATATTGGCCCTAAAGACGAATTCGGCTCAATTCTATTAACCCAGGAAGGTATTAAAGTTAAAACGGTGTTGGCAGGAAAAATCAGAAGATATTTCAACTGGAAGAGTTTTCTTCAAAACTTAGGAGATATAATCTTTAAGATTCCCTTTGGTGTCCTTCAGGCTTTTTTCTACATTTTCTTTTTGGCGCCTGATTTGACTTTCAGCAAAGGGGGGTTTGGCTCAATTCCAGGGGTAGTTGCCAGCTGGCTATTACGGGTCCCCATTTTTCTTCATGAGTCAGATGTGACTCCTGGCCTAGCCAATCGATTTTTAGGAAAGTTTGCTTTGGAAATTTTTGTTTCTTTCCCCAAAACAGAGTATTTTCCGCCCAAAAAGATGATTGCTGTTGGCAATCCCATCCGTAAAGAGATCTTAGAAGGAAAAAGAGAGGAAGCTCAAAAATTCTTTAAATTAGGCGGAGGAGAACCAGTCATTTTAATTCTCGGCGGATCTCAAGGAGCCCAAAGAATAAATGATAAAATTCTAGAAATTTTACCAGAACTTTTGAAAAATTTTGAAATATTTCATCAATGCGGCGATAAAAACTTTAAACAAGTAAAGGCTGAAGCTAAAGCTATTCTTCCTGAGGGCTTGGAAAAAAATTATCATTTGTTTCCATTTTTGAGAGAAGAAGAGTTAAAGCAGGCCTTTGCCATCTGCGACTTTATTGTTAGTCGAGCGGGCTCAGGAAGTATCTTTGAAATCGCCGCTAGCGGCAAACCCTCCATTTTAATTCCTTTGCCGGAAGCCGCCCAAAATCATCAGGTAAAAAACGCCTATGCTTACGCTGAAGAAGGAGCTTCAATCGTTATGGAGGAAGCTAATTTTACTTCCCATTTTTTCTTAGAGAAATTAAAATACCTCTTTTCTAGCCCTGAAGAGCTAGAGAAAATGCAAAAAGCTGCCAAAGACTTTTCAAAACCTCAGGCGGCTAAAGTATTAGCTGCCTACATTTGTAGCTATTTGTCACCGAGTCCGCCCAAGGTGGACGAAGGTGGAAATGAACGAAGTTCATTGACCTAGCTAGGTTATTTGTATTAATCTAAAATAAGAATCATGTCAGCTGAGGATTTTAAATTCTTCAAACGCGAGCGTGATAAACGCGAGCGTGAAATGAGCTTTAAGCTCATTGAACCCGGGGAGGTGAGGGTAAGAATTGCGCCCTCACCAACCGGATTTTTACATATTGGAACCACCAGAACCGCTCTTTTTAATTACCTTTTTGCCAATCAAAGTGTCGGCAGTTTTGTTTTGAGAATTGAGGATACTGATTTGGAAAGGTCTAATCCAAAATTTGAAAAAGATATCATGGAAAACCTTAAATGGTTGGGAATTGAGTGGTCAGAGGGCCCAGATATTGCCGGAGAATACGGTCCTTATCGCCAGAGTCAAAGATTGGATACTTATTCCAAATACTTGGAAAAATTACTGTCTGAAGACAAAGCTTATTACTGTTTTTGTTCTGAAGAAGAATTGGAGGATCAAAGACAATATCAAATGTCAATTGGAGAGACACCTCGATATTCCGGAAAATGTGCTAATTTACCCAAAGAAACAGTGAAAAAATATTTAGCCGAAGGAAAACCTTCAGTAATCAGATTTAGGGTACCAGTAAAAAAAATCTATTTTGATGATTTAATTCGGGGTAAATTGGAATTTGATACCGGTTTGATGGGGGACATAGCGATTGCTAAATCGATATCTACTCCTCTTTATAATTTTGCGGTAGTGATTGATGATTTTGAAATGAAAATAAGCCATGTCATCAGAGGAGAAGACCATATTTCCAATACCCCAAAACAAATATTAATCCAGCAGGTCCTAGGGCTTCCCCGGCCAAAATATGCTCATTTACCATTAATTTTAGGCCCTGATAGAACCAAATTAAGCAAAAGACATGGATCTGTTTCTATTTCAGAATATAAAAAAGCAGGTTATCTTCCCGAAGCTTTGATTAATTTTATGGCTTTTCTGGGCTGGAACCCAGGAACAGAAAGGGAAATTTATTCTTTACCTTCTTTAATCAAAGAATTTTCTTTAGATAGAGTCCAAAAAGGAGGGGCAGTTTTCAATAATAAAAGATTGGATTATTTAAATGGATTCTATCTCCGCCGAAGATCAACTGAAAAATTGACTGAAATGTGTATTCCTTATTTGATTGAAGCCGGGCTGATTGAAAGGATAGAGAATAATCCCGGTAACCCCAAAAAAGAGAAGGGAGATTTAAAACTCTTTGAGGCGGAGGAACCAGAATATAAAATTATAGAAACTGGAGAAGAGATTTCTTTTGAAACCTTAGGAAAAATTGTAGCTATGTATCAAGAAAGATTAAAAAAATTATCAGAAATTTCTGAGTTGACTGATTTTTTCTTTAAAGATAAGCTAAAATATAGTAAGGATTTGCTCCGCTGGGAAGAAATGTCAGATGCTGAACTTAAAAGTTCGCTTAAAATCTTAGGGGAAACTTTATCTGGAATGAAGCTAGAAGATTGGATTAAAGAAAACCTAGAAAAAAATTTATTATTAAAAGCAGAAGAAATAGGGGATAGAGGAAAGCTTCTCTGGCCCCTAAGGGCAGCTTTAAGCGGAAAAGAGGCTTCGGCTGGCCCCTTCGAAATTGCTGAGATACTAGGCAAGGAAAAAACTTTAAAAAGGATAAAGGATGCGAAATTTCTAATTTCTAATTCCTAATTTCTAATGATAATTAAAAAAATAATTATAACTTTTGTTCTCTTGGGTTCAATGAATTTTTTATTCATTTCACCTTCGAGTTTAGTTTCACCAGTTTTTAGTTTGGCTCAGGAAACTCCTAAGGTAATTGAACCCCCGGAAACAATGGAAGAAGCCAAAGAATTGGGGGAGAAAGCCTTGGAAACCACCCAAAAAGAGCTTCCCGGAATTTTAGAAAAAATCTGGGAAGAGGACGTGCTACCGATTTGGCAAAAGATGTATGATTGGTTTTTAACTAATATCTGGCCCCAAATTAAAAGTTGGTTTAAAAAAGAAGTGGAGCCGAGAGTCAAAGAGGAAGTAGAAAAAAGAAAGCCGATAATTGAAGAAGAATTCGAAAAAGAAAAAGAAAAATTAAAAGAAGAGATTCCAGAGGTAAGTAAATCTCTCTGGGAAAAGCTCAATGAATTAATAAGATAATTCATTTCGCCTTCGAATTCAAAGAATCAATAAAGTATGCAGCCGTTAGGGTAGGGAACTCTGGCGGTTTTTTGTTTTTCCATATTGACACCAATTGTTGATAGATTATGATGAAATTGGGAAAAGGTTGGGTTGCGCAAACGAGGCGCTAGTCCGGTTGATGAGCCCGACAAGGAAGACACCTCCTGGTAGGGACCCGAGACGCCTGTGGTGGAACAATGCGTGAGGATTCGCAACGAAGAATGAGCCGGCTCATATGCGGGGGCTCACATAGAGGCATCAGCGCACCTCCTTTCAATACCAGAAGCAACCCAACCTTTCTCCCGGCCGTCATTATAGTTCCTTCCTAATTTTAGCCCTTTGTCAATTATCCTCGGCACAATGTTGCCGTAATTAGTGATCAAGCAATTGATCATATATGTATGTTTCGAGACACGTCCCTCTGGCCGTGTCTCTGTTTTTTTATAGAGATAGATAGAGATAGTACGTAAGGGGAGAACTTGACAGGTCTTTTTGGCCTGTTATTATGAATATAGATAATGTCGGACAATGTAGGTAAAGCGACACTTTATATAGAGAAAAAAACCACTCCCCTAAAATTACTAAATGAAGCTAAAGCTTCATTTCGACCTGCGTTTTTATAAATAAAAACTTGGTATATGAAGAAATCAAACATCCCTATCATTAAACATATCCCTGATTTTTTAGATTATTGTGAAGTTGAAAAAGGTTTAGCAGATAGAACTCAGGAAAATTACCAGCACTATCTCCAAAAGTTTGTCTCCTGGCTCAAAAAGACCAAAAAAGAGACCCTATTACCCCATGAGCTTACGGCTGAGGATATTTGGGCTTATAGGCTATATTTATCTCGTTATACAAACGAAAAAGGCCGTCCCTTGAAGAAAGTTACCCAGAACTACTACCTTATCGCTCTGAGAGCCCTTCTGAGCTATTTTACAGCCAAAGACATAGATTCGCTCCCTGCCGATAAAATAGCCCTCCCAAAGGCTGATAGAGCCGAAAAAACGGTCAAATTCCTTAATTTAGAGCAGATTGAACGGCTTTTACTGGCTCCAAATACAAAGATGTCCCAAGGGCTTAGAGATAGGGCTATTTTGGAGTCTCTTTTCTCAACCGGCCTTAGAATAGCTGAACTGGTAGCTCTTAACCGGGAACAGTTTACAAATATAAAAGACAAAAAAGATTTAGAGCTTGGGATTATTGGCAAAGGAAGCCACCCCAGAACAGTTTACTTTTCTGAAAGGGCTCTTTCCTGGATTAAGAAGTATCTTGATACCCGCAAAGACAAAGACAAGGCCCTGTTTATCCATTACAGGGTCCGGGAAGACGCTGAAGCCCGTCTTACAGCCCGCTCCATAGAAAGGATTGTCAAAAAATACGCCATCTTGGCCGGCGTTCCTATATTTACTACTCCTCACACTCTTCGCCACAGTATGGCTACTGATTTGTTAACCCAAGGAGTTGATTTGCGAACCATCCAGGAATTTTTGGGCCACCGAAATATCGTTACCACTCAAATTTATACTCACGTCACAAATAAACGTCTCCGCGACGTCCACCGCCAGTACCACAGCGGAAAGAATCTAAAGGAATAAAAAAGTCCTACCTGGAGATAGGACTTAGGTTGTCCGAGATCGAGGAAATCTAGAAAAGCTTAACCTTAACTAATTCAGGACAGATGCCGGGAGGCGTATCATATATTCGAAGAGCCCTTTGTATTACGGCTATAAAGACCAGCGGAGGGTATTTCATTATTGAGTGAGTCTCCGTAAATCTTTTCTCCTTCTCATACCATGACCTTATTTCTTCTATAGCCTCCTTGACTGTCTTGTATTTGTCCGGCTCTTTTCCCTCTTCAGGACCAACAAGCCAGACTTTCCTTAATGGCTCGCGGATCGAGACGTAATGAGGAGAAAATCCATCGCCTAAGCGGTAGACAATCGTCCAGCGGATAAACTGCCACATACGTTTTTCAGGAATTCGTCTGAGGGAAAATCGAGCATTCTCGAATTCCCTCATGTCGTGCACCCTGCTAACGGCAAGGTACTGGAAGCAACGATGAGGCGACTTATCTGACAAACCTACTGACAGGGCTCCTCTTAGCCAAGGATAATTTTCCAGCAACCTCTCAAACTTAACCTTTTTCAATTTCCCTCCTTCGCCATATAGGCTTTTTATTGGAGTGATGGTTTCGGGCACGTCCATCGAAACCCATTGCTATAGAATATTTAGCAATATATTTATTATATATATTTCTTTTTATTTTGTCAATCAATAGCAAAAAACCGTTAGTTCCCCTAACGGTTTTCTCTCACCGAGCTTCTATTTATAGAAGCGAAGGTGGAAAAGAGAATTTATTCTCTTTGACTAATCTATCAAATGTCGCACAATATTAGTGTGCCTGGATTTTTCTGTTTGGTAAGTGAAATAATCATTGGTTTTCTTTAAAACAAGCTCATAACGCAATTTTATACAAATTTTTGTAGCATCTTGACATACAGGTATGGTTTGCTAATATAATGATAGGGTGTGGAATAATTAAAACATATAAAACATATGATTCATTCATTCTCGTGTAAAAACTTCTATTCTTTTAACGATCTTACAACTGTCAGTTTTGTTGTAAATGAAAAGGCCCCTCATAACGAAGGTTATTTCCGAACTGAGTCTGGAAATAGGCTTTCCAAGGTCGAAACCGTTATCGGCCCAAATGCTTCCGGTAAAACCAATCTACTAAAAGTTTTACCTTTCTTGAAATGGCTTATCACTGGTTCGTTCGATCTCAAACCCTCAGATTTATTACCATTTAAACCGTTCCTTTTTGCTAGCAATGATAACAAAACAACCGAAATTTCGGCCGATTTTGAAATTAAGGGAGATGTTTTTACTTATAGTTTTAATGTGAGTAGAGAAAGAATCATTTCAGAAGAATTAAAGGTAAGGAATAAAACTAACGAAAAATTAACAAGTAAAAAAGTGTTTTCTCGCTATTGGAATAATAAAAATGAAAAATATGAATTAGATGATAACAGCTTTAATCTCCCTAAAGAATTTGAAAATTCAATGCGTGCCAACGCCAGTATCGTGAGCGTAGCTGTTCGGTTTAATCATAAAGAGAGCCAAAAGATCTTCGATTACTGGCAAAAAATAGAAACTAATGTGATAGAGGCTGGCTGGATTGGCGACAGTCTTTTGCCTAATGCAGTAAAACAGCTAATAGAAACATTTGATTTTTACAGTGAAAACGAAATTGTTAAAAAAGAAGTGGATAAATTATTGTCACGTTTTGATCTTGGTTTGGAGTCGTTCGATATTAAAAAAGAAAAAAAAGGAGATGAATTTTCAATAAGTATAAATGGTATCCATACTTTTGGTGGACAAAAAGATTATCGTCTCCCGATACAATATGAATCATCTGGCACAAAACAGCTTTCCGTTTTATCTAAATCTATTCTTTTAGCATTAACCAACGGAGGGATGGTTGTTGTTGATGAATTTGATGTTAATCTACATCCAGAAGTGGTATTGACTCTGGTTGAATTATTTATCCATCAAGAAACTAATCCACATAATGCTCAATTGTTGTTTAGCGCCCACAGTCATCGAGTTTTAACTAGGTTGGATAAATACCAAATCGTACTTACTGAGAAAAACGAGAAAGGCGAAAGCGAAGCGTGGCGTTTGGATGATGTGTCAAATGTTAGAACTGACGATAATTATTACGAAAAATACATCACTGGCGCATATGGAGCCGTACCCAAGCTATAATCGCCAAAAACAAAAGAAATATCGTAGTAAAAAAACTGTTTTTTTCTTCGGCGAGGGACCGGGAGAAACGTTTTTTTTGAAACATTTGCAATCTTTATATCATTACTCTAAGTTAACATTCATAAGAATTGTAACTGGTAGAAGAGGTACTGCCGACGGAATCGTTATCGATGCAAGTAAAATGGGTAATTACGATAAGAAGGTTGTTATTCTGGATAATGACAAGCCGCAAAAAGAAATGGAAGAAGCAAGACGGGAAGCAAAAAATAGAAATATCGAGCTAATTGAGAATACTCCTTGTCTAGAACATATGCTGTTAACAATTTTGTCGGATGCAGATGGGAAAAATTTAAAAAGTTCAACACAGTATAAAAAAAATTTTGAATCCAAATATATGGATAGGAAAAAACGAAGGGAGTCAAGTGAATATACAAAGTTATTCCCAAAAAAATTACTAAATGAAAAGAGGGAAAAAGTTAAAAATTTAAATAGGATAATTTCAATAATGAAAAGTGGTAAATAGTGCATTGTCCGATAAAAAATAAAAACTGCCCAGCGATGGGCGTTTTATTATCCCCTACTCCGCACAATATGCCTTGTAGGACATTAAATTAGGTTTCGAATCCTATCCCCAATTAGTTGAGATTAAAATGATTACCACAAAGATATACTTTCTATAAAATTAAAATCTTCAACCTCTTTAAAATGCTCTGATAAACCTTCTGAGTTATGGTAAGTATATTTTGCCCCAAACTCATTATCGGCATTAAATAAATCAAGAAGATATCGCTGATCGCATGCCCAACACGATTTATCATCTATATTATATGAAACTATGTATGGTGTAGGATCATTGCTGATAATTTTGTATTCTATATAATTTCCGCAATTTATCTTGTATTTTCTATTATCATGAAGGTTGATTATTTCTCTTTCTTGCGTTTGTCCACCCCAGTTATAATTAGCTATATTTAAATCGTGTTCTGTTAAATCATGTTTTGGCATAACCCATTTCACGTAATATCCGTTATCAAACCCTATTATAATTGGGTAAATCCAGACACAATGATTAAAATTACACACACTCCATTCTGTAATAAGTTCGTTTTTTCCGTCTGAGTCAATATCTCCTATATGTGCTTGGGTTAATAATAGAGGCGCCCTAAAAGATCCCTCTTCTTCTATGTAGGTTTGGTCCAAGGCCAAAGGGATAAGTTTATAGACTAATTCATAATCTCGAGTCGCGGGATTAAAGTCGTAAAAAAGAATTCCAGAATAGGTGTCTGGGAAAGTTTCGGGTTCTCTCGCACTAAACCACCCGGCATGTTCGAAATAATCAAAGTTTTGAATCAGAACTATCCTTGTTTCATATTCAGATCCGGTTAATTCTTTAGTTTTAATTTCCTTCTCCTCTAACTCATTGGTTAAAAATTCATAGCGAAAAATTAAATCTCTGCTAAGCATTTTCTGATATTGCGAGTAATCCTTATAAAAATCCCATACAAAGTTAACAGAAAAACCAATCACTATACCAATAATAAGGGAAATTAAAATTTTATTGCTGAAAATTTTTTGAAATTTCATAATCCGTTCTTTTCCCTTTAAAAATATTTGCCTTACTTTAATTTTATATTTTGTAAAATCTTCCATAAATTTTCTTCAACTTCGGGCTAAATTTTAGCTATTTCTACTTTCAGAATAGCCCCGATTTTTAGAAAATTCAAGGTAAAATAAAAATTGCCCAGCGATGGGCTTTTAGCATAAACGTCGCTTTACATAGACTGTAGGACCCAAATAAGCTTTTAACTCCTGAAGCTACGCAGTGCGACGTAAAAAACCGCCCTCTTAAGAAAACGGTCAGAACGAACTCCGCTGGCTGGACGATTTTAGATTTGAATAAAGAGTGTCGTTTTTATTAACTAAGAGTCGCAACCCAATCACCAATACAACGAGTAATGATAACAACTAAAATAGCAATGGAAATGTGTTCTAAAATAACCCAGTGGGGCTTTTGCTGTTGTTGTCTAGCAATATAGAAACTAAAAATTCCAATTGAAAATAACCCCCATAATACGCTAATGATAATTGCCGTAGACAGCGGAAGAATTAAAATTGGTATGACAAAAGTTAAAGCAACGACAAATTTAGAAAGCAAAGTGGAAATAGTTGATTCCCAGATTTCCCTTTGAGTGCGTTTTTCCTCTGACTCCTGTGAAATATGAATCCCCAAAGCGTCAGAAAGCGCATCGGCGACTGCGATAAACAAAATACCTCCCATAACCACTATTTTTGAATGAGTGCCCGAATGTAATCCCACCATCAATCCCAAAGTAGTAATAATTCCTGAAGTTAAGCCGAAACTAAAGCCGATTTTAAATGACTGTTTGATATTGAGCATTTTTCTATTCTACCAAAAAAACCGCCTAATTGGTAATTTTGTTACTCTTTGCGCCTCATTCATAGATTGGACGCCCATCGCCAGCTTCACGGCGGGAAAAACTTAATGAGCCTGCTGTTAATAAAAAGCAAGGGTCAAAAGGCCCTTGCCAAATGTGCTAATGTCCTCTCCCTCCACAGCATGAAAAACATAAAACACTTGCACAGAACGCCGCATCTCTTTCGTTCGTAAAGGCAGCGTAATCAATACCTTCAGCAAATCCGCCACGCTTCGCAATTATAGGCTCACCTTGCAGAGTTGCCTGAAAAGTATCTTTACGCCACTCTTCTTCTGAAACCTGTGCTGGATGTACGTTGATTTCCGGCCCTCTATCAACAACAAAAATATTCATCCTGCCTATCCTCCTTGTCTTCTGTAAGATTAGTCTCAGTTTATCAATTTTAAAAGAGAGGTCAAGGATTTATTTCGGTATGTAATTACCGAAAAAGTATACCAGCTTCTTCAATTAATGGATATAAGGATTTTTGAGATATTTTGAATTTTTTGGCGAATTTTTGAGGATCAATTTTTAATACGTCTTTGGCCAGCATTATTTTTTCTGAAACAAAAATGTCTTTTAAGTATCCTTTTAGGGATGGTAAAATAGTTACAGGATAAAGCCCTTCTTTTTCTATTAAATTCTCCAGACCCTCTTTTTTGGGATATCTCCAGCCCAAAAGCTCAATTCCTGAACATCGAGAATAAGCAATAGCCCGATTGGTAAATTTTGTATTGGTAACCATAATGGTTTTAATCTGGGAATTCTGGTATTTCTTTGATTTGAGATATTTTCCTTTTAAGATGTCTTGGAAACGAGCCTGGTTAGCTAAGACTTCTTTGGAATGAACTCTTTCTCCTGGCAAATTTCGGTATTTACACTCCCCTACATAAACTAGTTTATTCTTTTGGGCCAGGAAATCTGTTTCGTAGCTAGAAAGGCAAAAGCCTGGAAGATATTGATTAATTTTCACTCGGAAACCTTGCTTTTTGAAGATTTCCCCAATATATTTTTCAAAAGGAAAGCCCGTCGGCCCCAATTTTCTCATTCCGGCTTTCAAAGAGAACCTTAAAGCAGATTTTGGGGTTCTTCGGGAAAGTATTTTTTTGGCTTTTTTATAAATTTCAAAGGTTTTGATTCCAGGAAAAGCTTCATTGCTAATGATTTTGGCAATTTCTTTGGCTAAAGAGGGTTTAGCCCCAGCCCTTCTGGCTGAATTATATACCTTATCAAAAGAAAACGGCTCTTTCTCTCCCTTTGAGTTAACTACATAAAGAGGGCTCATTTTTTTTCTTTAACCTTATTATCCATCCGATATGAGTACCGATATGAGACTATGTAACAAAACCTCTTAATAAACGTCATAATTTTAAGGGAAGGAAACTAAAAGACGTGTCTTTTGTCCGCTCCAACATCCAATTAGGCAGGAGCGGTTTTTCTTTAGTGGCCAAATCTCCGGCTGCGCCGGTTATATTCTTCTATTGCTTCATCTAAATCCTTTTCGGTAAAGGCTGGCCAGTATTTTTTAGGAAAATAGAGTTCAGAATAAGCCCCTTGCCAAATAACAAAATTAGAAAGCCGCCGCTCCCCGCCTGCCCGAATAATCAAATCTGGGTCGGGCAGGCCAGCAGTAGAAAGATGCTGACTAATTAAGTCTTCAGTAATTTTTGAGGCAGGGATTTTCTTTCTAACAATCTTTTGAACTGCCTGAGTAATATCCCACCTGCCACCATAACTTATGGCTAAGTTCAATTGAAGATCTTTATTATTTTTAGTTAAGTTCTCAATCTTAACAATGGCTTTTTGGAGGGACTTGGGCAATCTTTTTTTTTGGCCAATTATCTTTACCTTAACTTGATATTTTTGGATGTCTTTGACATGCTTTTTGTCAGAAATGCCCCTTTCCAATAATTTCATTAAATAGATCACCTCTCTTTTTGTTCTATCCCAGTTCTCAGTTGAAAACCCAAAAGCGGTCAAAACTTTCACTCCTCTTTTTTGGCACCACTGGCAAAATTTAAGTAAATTTTTATAACCTTCCCAATGGCCTTTTAAAGTTGGCAATCCCCTTTCTTTGGCCCAGCGCCGATTACCATCGGGAAATAAAACAATATGAATTGGAATTTGTTTCTTCATAAACCAAGCTTTTATAATGTGAAAGCGAAGGTGAAGATGAAGGAACTTCATCGCCTCCCCTTTCGACTCTAATTGGCGCCTTCTCTTGCTGCCGGGCCGTAATGAAACCGGCAGCAAAAGAAAGCAAAGAGATTAAAATAACTCCAATTAGTAAAATTATATCATCTAAATGGCATTGGACAAATTCTTTAATTTTTGCTAGCATAATATATATGGCGAAGACAAAAGCAGCTGGTGCTACAAAATTAGGCAGAGACTCTCAACCAAAATATTTGGGTGTTAAGCTATTTGGGGGCCAGAAGGCTCTTGTTGGCCAGGTTTTAATTCGCCAGCGAGGAACTAAATTTCTTCCCGGAAGAAATGTCAAAAAAGGCAGCGATGACACTTTATACGCTTTGAAGAAAGGGGTAGTTCGCTTTCAAACCAAAAGAAAAAAAGGTTTTGATGGTTCTCAAAGAATAGCTAAAATTGTTAACGTCGAGTAGTAGCCACCCGGATAAACTCTCTGAATAATGGATGCGGCCTGAGGGGCCGCGATTTAAATTCGGGATGAAATTGAGTAGCCACAAAAAAGGGGTGTTTGGGGATTTCGATTATCTCAACAAGGTCTTTTTCTGGGTTTGTCCCGGCCATAACCATACCTTTAGCTCTCAGGGTCTCTCTAAACTCGTTATTTAGCTCGTAGCGGTGCCTATGACGCTCAGAGACATTAGAACGACCATAGACCCTAAAACTGGCTGTTTTGGGCCTAATTTGGCACTTGTAGGCACCTAACCTCATCGTTCCTCCGTATTTTTTCTCTTTTAGAAGGTTTTTTTGCTCGGGCATGACATCAATCACCGGATATTTACAATCAGGAACAAACTCAGTAGAATTGGCCCCTTTCAACTTACAAACATTTCTGGCAAATTCTACTACTGCTAATTGCATCCCTAAGCAAAGTCCCAAGTAAGGGATTTTTTGTTTTCGGCAAAATTCAATAGCTTTAATTTTGCCTTCCACTCCCCTGCTGCCAAAACCTCCAGGAACAATTATCCCATCATATTTTTTTAGCTCTTTAAGCTTTTTGGGGTCTTTCTCATAATCTTCAGCTCCCAGCCAATAAATCTCGGGTTTTCTTTTATAAAACCAGGCAGCGTGTTTTATAGCTTCAATTACGGAAATATAAGAGTCCGCTAAAGTAAACTTGCCTGTCTCAAAATATTTTCCCACCATACCAATCTTAACTGGCTTTTTGGCCGTTTTAATTGTTTTGACCAATCTTTGCCAATCTTTTAAATTGTGTTTTCTTGTTTTCATTCCAAACTTTTTTAATATTCGGCTCCCTAAATTTTCTTTTTCGAAATTAACCGGTATCTCATAAATTGATTCAATATCGGGAGCAGAAATAACGTTTTCTTTGGCCACATTACAAAAAACAGAAATTTTCCTTTTTCTAGGTTCATCTAAAGGAACCCGAGAACGACCCAAAATAATATCTGGCTGAATACCAGCCTCATTTAATAGTCTAACTGCTGTTTGGGTTGGTTTTGTTTTCATTTCGCCAATCATTTCCGGGATTGGCAAATAAGTAACCAAAATAAAAACAACATCTTTTGGTTTCTGCAATCTCAACATTCTGGCTGCTTCCAAAAAGAGGAGGTTTTGATACTCCCCAACTGTCCCGCCAATCTCAATTAAAACAAAATCAGCCTTAGTTTCCTTGGCTGCTTTATTAATTCTACTAATAACTTCGTTGGGAATGTCGGGAACGACTTCCACACAACGACCCCCATATTCTAAATTTCTTTCCCGGTGAACCACGGTCTCATAAACTCGGCCGGTAGTCATGTAATTTACTCGAGAAAGGTCTTCATCTAAAAATCTCTCGTAATTCCCGACGTCCTGGTCGCACTCATCTCCGTCATCAGTTACAAAAATTTCCCCATGTTCTATGGGGTTCATGGTTCCAGCGTCGACATTGATATAAGGGTCAATTTTTACTGCCGTGGCCCGAAACCCTTTACTTTTCAAAATTCTTCCAATGGAAGCCACCGCCACTCCTTTACCGATGCCGGACATTACGCCACCAGCAACAAATATATAACGTGCCATGTAATTCGGATTTTTATTGCTGTTCCTCTTCTTTGGTAATAATTAACCTGATTTCTGCTTCTAAATTGTGGTCAAGTTTAATTTTTACCGGAAATTCGCCGAGTTCCTTTATGGATTCTGGTAATTCAATTTGGCTTTTCTTTAAATCAAAACCGGCTTCCTTTAATTTTTCTGAAATTTTTTGAGAGGTGACTGACTCAAAGAGCTGGTCTTGCTCGCCAACCTTAACCGGGATGATAATTTCTTGGTCGTCAATAGCCGAAGCCAACTCCTGGATTTTCTTCAAATCCTCTTCGGCTTTTTTGGCTTCTATTTCTTTTTGAGTCTCCAGCCAAACTAAAGCCTCCCTAGTAGCTGGTTTAGCTAGACCCTTAGGAATTAAAAAATTTCTGGCGTGACCATTAGATACTTCTTTGACTTCGTGCTTCTTCCCTAGTTTTTCTATGTCTTGCAATAATATTACCCGCATGAAATTTTTGTTTATTACTAAATTATATTATAAATTTTTGATGATTTCAATGGCTTTGTCTAACTGAGGATCTCTATCTTCTTCATAATCTTCTTCGGTCATTTCTACTTTAATGTCTGGCTCCAAACCAACATCAGTAATAAGGTCACCTGTAGGAGTCAGCCATTTGGCTACGGTAATTTTTAGAGAGGATCCTCCTTTTAATTTTTCTAACTCTTGGACTGAACCTTTGCCAAAAGAGGTTTCCCCAATTATCTTTATACCACGATTATCCCTTAAACTCCCAGCTAAAATCTCTGTTCCTGAGGCTGACCCCTGGTTAATCAATACCACCAAAGGATAATTCGCTAATCTGGCTGGTCCTTTGCTTTTGTAAATTTTCTGCTCTTTTTTTTCGCCAAAATCCTCAATGGCCACAATTTCTCCTTTCTCTAAAAACCAACCGGCAATATCTTGGGCCACCTCCAAATATCCGCCAGGATTATTCCTTAGGTCCAAAATTATTTTTTGAGCCGAGCTTTCTAAAATTTCAATTGCCGCTCCCTGGAAATCAAAACCAGCTTTTTCAGTAAAGTGGTAAAGTTTAAGATAAGCAATCTCCTCTTCTTTTGTTTCCCACTTTAAGGAAGGAATTTCAATTATTGCTCTTTCAATTTCAATTTCTTTGGTTCCCTCCCAATCATCTCGGTAAATGGTCAGAGTAACCTTACTGCCTTTGGGCCCCCGAATAAGGTTAACCGCCTCGTCAATGGTTAAATCAGCAGTTAAAGTATCGTCTACCTTTATAATTTTATCTCCAGCCCTTAGCCCAGCTTCTTGGGCCGGCGTCCCCTCTAGGGGAGCGATTACCTGAAGCTGTCCCAATCTTTGACCAATTTCCATCCCTACTCCTTCAAAGGACCCTTTAACGTCTTCCATAAACCTTTTGGCATCTTCAGGGTTTAAAAAGACAGTATAGGGGTCCTCCAAAGATTTTACCATCCCAGAAATAGCTCCGTAAATAATTTGCTGAGTATCGAGCTCTTTTTTATTTACAAATTTCTCTTGGAGTTTATTATATGCCTCCCAAAAAAGAGAAAAGTCGAGATCTTCTGACGGACAAACCTTACATTGAGTTTTGCCAAAATAAATTCCCAAACCAAAACTGGCCAAGATAACAAAAATTAAAAGAAATAAAGTATAAAATCTTCTTAGATTTTTAACCATAAAATAAAGTTTAGTGCCCCCTGTAGGACTCGAACCTACAACCTTGTCCTTAAAAGGGACCTGCTCTACCAATTGAGCTAAAGGGGCAACTTAAATGTCTTCTTCTCTCAGTTTTTCTAATAGCTCTTTTTGTTTTTTTGTCAACCTCTTGGGGATTTTTATTACCAACTCTACATACATGTCTCCCCGCCCATAACCCGAAAAGTGAGGAATCCCCTTTCCCGAAATCCGTAAAATCTTACCAGATTCTGTGCCGGCGGGAACTTTAAGCAAAATTTTAGTCCCAGACAAAGTAGAGGTTTCAATTTCATCTCCTAAAACTGCTTGTGAGAAAGAAACGGGAACCTTTACATGCAAATCATCTCCTTTTCTCTTAAAAGCCGGGTGGGGCTTAACAAATATCCTTACATACAAATCTCCTGGTCTTCCTCCTCGCTTTCCGGCTTCTCCCTTCTCTTCAATTTTTATCACTTGGTTACCGTCTACTCCAGCTGGAATAAAAATTTTAATTTTTTCCTCTCCTTTAGCTCTTCCTTCGCCCTGGCAAACATTACAAGGTTTTTCTGGCCGAAACCCTTCGCCGCCACATTCTGGACAGGTAACATAATGAGTAAAAGAGCCAAAAGGTGTTTTTTTAATTTGCTGAACTTGACCAGTTCCTCGACAGGAAAAGCATTCTTTAATGGACGTGCTTGGTTCAGCTCCAGTTCCTTGACAGCGAGAACAGATAATTGGTTTAGATAAAGAAATTTCTTTCTCTTTTCCTTGTAAAACATCTTCTAAAGAAACTTCCATTCCCACTTCAATATTTTTCCCCCGACGGAGGTCTTTTTTTCTTCGGGGAGTCCCAAAACCAAAAATTTCTTCCATCACATCTCCCAAGTCCTCGAAGTCAAAATCAAAGCCCATCTCAGGCCTTCCCCAGGCCCATTGAAAATCAGAACCAGGATCTGCTCCTACTCCTCCTTCAAAAACTCGACCAAATCTGTCGTATTGGGATCTCTTTTCTTTGTCAGAAAGAATCTGATAAGCCTCGTTTATCTCTTTGAACTTTTTTTCATCACCTCCTTTGTCTGGATGATGTTTATGAGCCAGCTTCCGATAGGCCTTTCTTACCTCGTCTGGGGAGGCGTCTCTAGAAATGCCTAAAATTTGATAAAAATCCTTATTCATCGAGCTTTCATTCTTTAACATTAATAATATATGCGAAAGCGAAGATAAAGATGAAGGGAAACCCCGCGGGGGGGGGCAAACTTCATCGCTTAACTATTTTTCTTTGTACTCTCCTTCTTCTGGGCCTTTCCCTTCTTCGTCTTGCGGCTTCTCTTTTTCTTGCGCCGTCTTGTATAGTTCGGCTCCTACTTTCTGAATAGTTTGGGAGAGCTCTGAGGTTTTGCTCTTTATTTCTTCTATGTTATCGGTGTCCTTTACTTTTTTCAAGGCCTCAACCTTTTCTTCAATTTCCTTTTTTACGTCGGGAGAAACCTTGTCTCCAGCTTCTCTTAAGGTCTTTTCAGTGGTGTAAATTAAGTTGTCAGCCATATTTTTTGTCTCAACTAACTCTTGTTTTTTTCTATCTTCGTTAACGTGTAGCTCGGCTTCTTTTTTCATTTGTTCTACTTCCTCTTTGGAAATACCGGTAGAGGCCTCAATCCTAATCGATTGGCTCTTGTCAGTGGCTTTATCCTTAGCTGTAACATTTAAAATACCATTGGCGTCGATATCGAAGGTTACCTCAATTTGAGGAATTCCCCGGGGAGCTGGCGGAAGACCATCTAAAATGAACTTGCCCAGGGTTTTGTTGTCAGTTGCCATTGGCCGCTCACCCTGTAAAACATGGACTTCAACAGAAGTTTGATTCTCGGCAGCCGTAGAAAATATCTGGGTTTTAGCCGTGGGAATGGTAGTGTTTTTAGGGATTAAGATAGTGTTAACTTCGCCTAAGGTTTCTATCCCCAAAGAAAGCGGGGTTACATCTAAAAGCAAAACGTCTTTTACTTCCCCTTGCATAATCCCAGCTTGAACAGCTGCTCCAATGGCCACCACTTCATCGGGATTAATGGATCTGTTAGCTTCTTTGCCAAAAATATTTTTAATCTCAGTTTGAATTTTAGGTGTTCTGGTTTGGCCGCCAACCAAAACAACTTCATCAATATCTTTGGGCTCCAGTTTTGCTTCTTTTAAGGTTTGCTTAACTAATTCAATGGATTGGGAAATATAATCTGAAACTAAATCTTCAAGCTTGGCTCTAGTTAATTTGTAATAAAGATGTTTGGGACCAGCCGTGTCAGAAGTGATGAAGGGCAGGTTAATTTCTGTTTCCAAAGTAGTCGATAGTTCAATTTTGGCTCGCTCAGCAGCTTCCTTTAATCTTTGGAGGGCCAGTTGGTCTTTTGACAAATCAATTCCCTGATCTTTTTTGAATTCAGAAACCAGCCAGCCCATAATCCTTTGATCAAAATCGTCACCACCCAAGTGGGTATCGCCACCAGTGGCTTTTACCTCTACCGTATCTTCAGAAACATCAAGAATAGAAATATCAAAAGTTCCACCGCCAAAATCATAAACCACAATTTTCCTTTCGCCTTTCCTAGTTAAGCCATAAGCTAGGGCGGCGGCCGTGGGTTCATTTATCACTCTTTTTACTTCAAACCCGGCGATTTCGCCAGCCACTTTAGTAGCTTTTCTTTGGCTGTCATCAAAGTAAGCTGGGCAGGTAATAATGGCTTCGTTAATTTTTTCTCCCAGTTTTTCTTCGGCATCCTGTTTTAATTTCTGTAAAATCATGGCTGAAATTTCGGGGGGTGTGTGCCATTTGTCTCCCATCTTAACTTCCACTCCGCCATCTTGTCTTTCTCGAATTTCGTAAGGTAAAAGTTTTTTATCTCGCTGGACTTCGGCATCAGAAAATCTTCTTCCCATTAGCCGCTTAATAGAATAAATAGTGTTTTGATGATTGGTAATTTGTTGCCTTCTGGCCGTAATTCCCACTAATCTTTCACTGTTTTTAGTTAAAGCCACCACCGAGGGCGTGGTTCTGGCTCCTTCTTTGTTCTCAATAATTTTGGGCTCACCGGCTTCCACCACGGCCATGGCGGAAAAGGTAGTCCCCAAATCAATACCTAAAATCTTTGGCATATTATTTATTCTTTATGTTTTTAATCTTTATTCCACTTCGTGACCTTGACTTTAGCAGGGCGTAAAACCTTGCCTTGAATAGTATAGCCCCTTTGAGTCTCTTCTAAAACCGTTCCTGGTTCTACCTCTCCTTCTTCAACCATCTCCACTGCTTCTTGAAAATTAGGGTCAAACTTTTTTCCAACTGATTTTATTTCCTCTACTCCTTGGTTTTTTAGAAAATCTTGGAGCTGAGTTTTAATCTGTAAAAGTCCCTTTACCTGTTCGTCATCTTTCAAATCTTCGGACAACTTTTTCTCCACAAGTTCAAAATTATCTAAGATTGGCAGAATTTTCAAGATTAATTCCTCTCCGGCATACTTTAAAAATTCAGAAATCCTCTCAATTTCCTCTTTTTTATAGTTCAGGAAATCGGCCCGAGCTCTCTGCCAGCCAGCCAAATATTCTTCGGTTTTCTTCTGGCATTCTTCCAACTCCCGAGATATATCGACGGGGGAAGATGAATCTTTAGATTCATCGCCCTCTTTCTTAAATTCCTCTGGAGTTAGCTCCTTTTGGGTCTCCATATCTAACTATTATACTAAAAATCTGATTAGGAATCAATGCCTCCTATGTTTTCAAAGACGAATTTGCTAAAATAGTATAATATGCTCAATGAGTCTTCGCTTCATTTCGATCTTCAATAAATTTTCAATTTATTTCGATGCGTAATGTCATTAAGGGACCAAAAGTAACCTGGGTCGACATTCAAGATCCTACTGAAAAAGATATCAAATATTTAAAAAGGAACTTTAACCTCCATCCTTTAGTTTTGGGCGAGTTGATTCCTCCTGGTCATCGGCCAAAAGTGGAGCATTACAAAAACTATCTCTTTATGATTTTTTATTACCCGGTTTATAGCAAAGAGGAAAGGGAAACCAGACCCAGAGAACTGGATATCATTGTCACCAAAAATGTTTTAATCACCAGCCACTACAAATCAATCCTTCCTTTAAAATCTCTTTTTGATGCTTGTAATCTTTACCAAGAAACTCAACAAAGATATTTAGCCCGGAGCGCAGGCTATCTTCTTTTCCATTTACTGAGTAGGTTTTGGAAAAGTTGCTTAACTAAATTAGACCGAATCGATGCCAAAATAGAAACCATTGAAAAAGAAATTTTTCAAGGGAAAGAAAAAGAAATGGTCTGGGAAATTTCTTTAGTCAAAACTGATATCATTAATTTTTGGCGAATTGTTGAACCGCAAGCAGAAATCTTAGAATCTCTTTCCAAAGAAGGGCCGGCTTTCTTTGGGCAAAAACTTGCTCCTTATTTTATTGACATCATCGGTACCTGTGGAAAGGCCTGTAACAGTTTAATAACCTACAAGGAAACAATCTTAGCCCTAGAAGATACTAATCAATCTTTGCTTTCCACCAAAACTAACGAAATTATCAGGATTTTAACTGTCTTTTCAATAGTTCTTTTACCCTTAACTCTTTTAGCTTCAATCTGGGGAATGAACGTTTTTCTTCCCTTCGCTGATTCCTCAAGTGGTTTCTGGATAATTTTACTGATAATGGTGGGTTTAATGGGCTTTTTAATTGCTTATTTTAGAAAAAAACGATGGCTCTAAACAACCGCACCACAAATGTTCTGGCTGGAGTATTGCTTTTTTTAATGCTGGCTCTAGCTGTTGGCAGCATCAGAAATGACTCTTTGACTATGGACGAATTAGCCCACCTGCCAGCCGGCTATAGCTATTTAACCCAGCAAGACATGAGGCTCAATCCTGAACACCCTCCTTTGATCAAAGATTTAGCTGCCCTGCCTTTGCTTTTCATCAAAGATATAAAATTCCCTTCAGAAATAAAGGCCTGGCAAGAAGATATTAACGGCCAGTGGGAATTTGGCTCTCATTTCCTTTATCAAAGTGACAACCCGGCAGAGAAAATGATTTTTTGGGGAAGAATTCCCATGATCTTAATTTTAATTTTGCTGGGCTTTTATATCTTCAAATGGGCCCGAGAACTATTTGGAAACAAAGCTGCCTTGCTGGCTTTATTTTTCTTTTCTTTTTCGCCAACCTTCTTAGCTCATGGTCGGTTAGTCACCACTGACGTGGGAGCGGCCGCCGGCGTGTTTATTGCTACTTATTATTTTATTAAAGCCTTAAAATGGCCCAATAAAAGAAATATTATTTTAGCTGGAGTAGCTTTGGGAATAGCTGAACTTTGTAAATTTTCAGTAATTCTTTTACTTCCTTTTTTTGTTTTTTTGGCGCTGGCTTGGTGGCTGGTTAAATTAGGAAGTTGGAAACGAACCCTTAAGATTTTAGTCTTAATTCTAGTTATCGGTTATCTCCTAATTTGGCCGGTTTATCAATATCATGTCTGGGGATATCCTGAAGAAAGACAAGTTAACGATGCCCAAGATTTTCTAGCCGCTTACCCCGATTTAATTAAACAACCCATCATTTGGGCGGCTGACAAACCAATCTTGAGGCCTTACGCCCAATACTTAACTGGTTTATTTATGGTCTTCCATCGAGCCTCCTTCGGTCACACTACTTATTTTCTAGGAGAAGTCTCAAATTTGGGCTGGAAAAATTATTTTCCAGTTGTTTATTCGATAAAAGTGCCTCTGGCCTTTCATCTTCTCACTCTAATTGCCCTCCTCTATGCCGCCTATCAAATTAAAAGACCTCTTTGGCTAAGAAACCATTTCCCAGAATTTGCTATGTTGGTTTTTATCGGAATCTATTGGCTAACCAGCCTGACCAGCAGTCTTAACATTGGCGTTCGCCATCTTCTGCCGGTCTTTCCTTTTGCTTTTCTTTTGGTCAGCGGAATGGTTATTAATTTTACAGGAAAGGCGCCATTCTCAAAATTGAAATATGTTGGACTAGCCCTCTTACTCCTTTGGCAGGTAGCTTCAGTGGCTTCAATTTACCCTCATTTTCTGGCTTATTTTAACGAATTAGTTGGCGGGCCAGATCGAGGATATGTCTATACTGTAGATTCTAATCTTGATTGGGGTCAAGATTTAAAAAGATTAAAAAGCTGGGTAGAGAAAAAAGGAATTGATAAAGTTTACGTTGATTATTTCGGCGGAAGTAGTCCTGAATACTATCTGAAAGAAAAATTTTCCCCTTGGCAGGGGCAAAGAGATCCAGCTGAATTTCCCAAAGGAAATTATTTAGCTATCTCGGCTACTTTTCTTCAAGGAGGGCGAGGTAAACCAGCTCCGGGATTTGACCAACCCACCGGGTGTTATCAATGGTTAGATGATTATCAACCGGTAGCTAAAATTGGTTACTCAATCTTTGTTTTCCGTATTGACTAACTCTGGCTGTTTGTATTTGTAGGGAGCGAAATTGCCAAACCTTAACTCAATATGCTCCAAATCTTTCCTCCTCTCTGGAGGAATTTCTTTTTCTAAAACCAAATTGAGTTTGGTTAACTGCCAATCTAAATCTTCTTGGGGACTAAAATAAATCTCCCAGCCTTCTAGAGTTTTAGCACGAAATTCATCTGAAAAAACGAGTATTTCTTCAACTTCTATTTTTAACTCGTTTATCAATCTTCTCTGAGCTTCTAAAATCTCCTCAAGATAATCTTTTTTAATTACTTCTTTTCCTAGCTCTAAAGGCGGCTTATTTTTCTTATCTATCATTTTAGCTAACTCTTCTTTGGGAGGACTTTCTTCAAAAATCACTCCTTCATTATCAAGCAAAAAACACTTTTCCTCCTGGCACCAAATTGCCAACTCCAATCTCTCCACTAATAAAAGGTGGAGGGCATCAGGGAACCCCCGCTTGATTTCTATTTCAGCTGCTTGGGGAAATTTATCTAAAATTTCTTCCCTTAAGGTTTTAGTGTTAACCAAGAAAATGCTTTTTGTTTTTAAAAATAAGATTTCGTTTTCTAATTTATTTTCGACTAATGACTTAAGTTCTTCGTTAGAAACTCGCTTTTCGCCAGTGATGACAATTTTTTTAACCTGGAAGGTTTCCAAAAAGAAAAGTGAATAAAAAATAGCTCCAGCAAGAATCAGAGTTAAAATTACCAACCAAAAAGGACGACTGCGGAAAATTGATTTTTTCTTCTTTATCCGATAAGGTTTGCGAAAAGTTTTCTTCATTGGCACCTAAAGGCCCCTTTTTATACTTCTGGCCTTTTCAAAACCATAAACCAACCAATACCTTCGGGAAAATGGCAAATCTTGGGTTTTAACATATTGATAGGCCCGACCTCCAAAGCCCATCTTAAAAAGAGTTGGGCCAGCCCAGGGATGACGAGGATTCTCCCAAGGATCAACATATCCCCAAAAATCGTATAAATTACATCCTCGTCTTTTGGCTTCTTTGATTGCTTCCCAGGAAAGCAAGTAAGGAATTGAGAATTTGGCATATTTTGAGTTGGAAGCTGCTTGGTGATAAAAACCTATTCCCGACCAATAAATAATTAGGGCTGTGGCTGCCGTTTCTCCTTTGTATTTTCCAAACAACAATAAGGCCTGGCCATCTTTAGAGAAAACATCAAATTCATTTTTAATATATTCGAAAGGGAAAGACACAAACTTCTGCCTTTGGGCTACTTGGGTATTAAGCTTTTGGTAAGTTTCAATGTCATCTAACATTTCGCTTTTCCCCACTGTAATGTCTTGATTTTTTAAAGCCTGACGGATTAAATAACGGGTAGTTTTTCTCATATTCATTAAAAGCTCTTCTTTTGACGGGCTAAGGTTAAGCTTCCAGGTAGCCTCGTAAGCTGAAGCATGCATTGGCGCTTCTCTAAATCCCAACTCTTTAAGGAATTTTCTATTATTTCCGTTTCTATCAAGAAGTGGAGCCATTCTAATAAAACTTGCTTTTTCTTCTTTGGCAAGTTTCTTTAACTCCTTCAATAATGCTTCCAAGCCATTTCCAACTGGTCCATGTTGGATTAACAAAAATGTTCCTCTTTTAGCAACAACTTTCGTCACTAAGGCCACCCCAACTAATTTATCGCCTTGGAATACTCCAAATCGCCAAATTTTATTTCCCATTCTTTTTTGAAATTCTCCCCAATTCCAAGACTGCAAGAAAGTTTTTTCTTCACATTCTAAAAGAAAATCTTCCCAAACATTTTTATCAGCTATTTCCTTAATCTCCATATGTCTTTAGAAAATTAACAACTCTTTTGGCGTCATCTTGAGAGATGTTAATGTGAGTTGGCAGGTTCAAAATGCTTTTAGCTACTTTTTCTGCTCGGGGACAACTACCCAAAAGGTATTGCATCTTCTCAATATCAGTATCTGGCGGAACCACTGGGCTTTTCCTCCAGCCATCATCCAAATAAATTTTCCTTTTTCTGGCTGCTTTTAAAACGTCACTAGTATTAAGATTGGTTAAAACAGGATAGCGCATAAAAATCGGCTGTCTGGCGCCCCAAGGCTTAGGCGATGAACTTCGTTCATCTTCACCCTTCGCTAACGCTCGGGTAGCTAAAGGTAAATAAAAGTTTATTAGTTCTCTTTCGTAAAATTTGGCAATCTCCCTTCGGTGTTCATTAAATCTCTCTAATTTTTTAAATTGATTTAAACCTAGAATGGCTAGGGCATTGGGAAGAAATTTGGGAAAATGCTGGGGAATTTTTCCCTTTTTCTCTTTCTTATAGACTGCTTTAGAAAGAATTAAAAGTTTATGGAAAACCCCAATAATCACTCTTCCCAGGGTTGAGTTTACTCCATAAGCTGGCAGAATTAAATAATTCATTAAAATGGGATGCCAAAGTTGCTGACAAATCCAGAAACTGGAAGGAAAAAACAACCCAGCTTGAAATCTCTTTAGCCCCTCCCCTATTTTTTCATTATTAGTAACTGCCAGGCCGCCAAAAACCGAAGAAATTATTTTGTCTCTACCAAAACTAAAGAAAGCGACATCTCCGAAGGTACCGCAAGGTCTTCCTTCATATTTTGCTCCCAAAGAATGAGCACAATCCTCTATCAGGTATAAATTGTTCTCCCTGGCGATTTTTAAAATTTCTTCTATTTTAGCTGGCCAGCCAAAATTATGCTGTATCATTATGGCCTTTGGAGCTCGCCCTGAGTTTATCGAATGGGTAATTTTTCTTTTGAGGTCTACCGGGTCAAGATTTAAAGTATCATCAATATCCACATAAACTGGCTTAGCTCCTCTTTCTAAAATAGGATTAACAGCTGAATTGCAAGTGAAGGCCTGCAACAAAACCTCATCTCCATTTTTTATTTCCAGGGCATCCAAAATTGCCATCAAAGCTGACCTGCCGCTATTAAAAGAAATAGCATATTTTACTCCCAAATATCTTTTGAATTCTTCCTCTAATTCTACTGTCGGAGGTCGGGACTCCGAAGGTTGTTCCTTTTGCCAACGCCAAGGCTGAAAAAGTAATTTCAAAGCTAAAAAGACATCATCTTTTTCGGTATTGGGTGATAAAGATATAGAAATGGGCCGAAAGAAATTCATCATTGATTATTGATCACTAATTTTCTTAATAGCTCTGGAGGCACTCGGCTTTCCAAAAGCATTGTGTCTCCTTCTTTGCAAAAATTTTTAATTTTCTCCAAAATTTCTTTTGGCTTCTCGAGAAATATAGCTTTATCGCCTGCTCCCTCCTTGATTTCTTTAAATCTATCTTTGGTGGTAATAATGGCTAAATCACAGACCTCTCCAATCTTCTTTCCTATCTTTTGATGAACTGCCTTTGAGGCTCTGCCCAATTCAATCAAACAAGGCATAACAATAACTTTCCTGCCAGGAAGGGCTTTCAGATATTCCAGATGAGAAATTACGCCAGTAGGATTAGCAGAATAAGTAGCGTCAATGATTTTAAAGCCGCCAATCCCCTGTTTTACCTGAATCCCCGGTATTTTATTCTCAATTTTGTCTAAAGCTTTGGAGATTTCTTCTTCGGTCATTCCTAACTCACTGGCTACAGCCATAGCTCCCAAAATATTTTCTTCCCCAGTAAAGGTAGCTCTTTCGCCATAAAGTTTTTTCTTGATCTTAGTCTTTTCGTAAAGTTCTTGGCAATATTTATTTTTGGCATTAAAAAAAGCTGTCCCTTCGGCCGGTAAACTTTCTATCAGCTCATATTTAGCTTTAATTGTGTTCTCTAAAGAGCCAAAAGTGGCTAAGTGCTGTTCGTTGATCCCAGTTAAAATTCCTATTTTGGGATTTGCAATATCGCAAAGCAATTTTATCCCTCCCCTATTGTAAGCCCCCATTTCGCAAACAAATATTTCGTGTCCCAGGCTTAAATTATCTAAAATACATTGGGAAATACCTACTTCTGAATTTTGATGTTCTTTGGTTTTTAAAACTTTGTATTTTTCAGCCAGAATGACAGATAAAAATTCCTTGGTAGAAGTTTTACCGTAAGAACCGGCGATACCGATCACCAACAAATCTTTAAACTTAGCTCTTTTATTTTTAGCTTTTTTAATGATTTGCAATCTCGCTAAAGCGGAGATAGGTTGAAAAAGAAGAACAATAACCGAAGCGATAAATGGAGCTAAAACATCGAAAATCAGAAGCCAAAAAACCACCCAAACGACACTTTTAACGTTTAAGGAAATGGCACAAAGAACTAAAAACTCAATTAATATCGCAACTGAAATTAGAGTTAGGGTTTTCTTGGTTAAAACTGGTTTCTTTAATCGTCCGCTTAAAAAATCTAATAAAGTTTTGACCGTCTCAAAAATATAAAAGACGGCCCCAACAAAGAAAAGTAAAAGAGGAACAACGGGAAAAGAAGCCAATAAAACTAATTTTAGAAGGGTTAATTTGTTGAAAAGGAGCTGCTTCCCCTTCACTGTTCGGAAATGATCTAAAAATCGGCCGATGTGGTATTCTTTAAGCTGCCAAAGGTAAAGATAAAATAAAATAACTTTGGCTGTACGGATAAACCAAAGCGCGCTTAAAAAGGTAATCATATCTATAGGAATTGGGAAATAATTTCTGCCAACTGCTCTGGCGCTTCCCGATGAGGACTGTGTTTTACTTTAGGAATAATCTCAAGTTCGGCTCCTTCAATTTTTTCTTGAATTTGATAGGCATCCTTTACTGGCAAAACATCGTCTTTTTGGCCCCAAATAATCAGAGTAGGAACTTTTATTTTTTCTAACATCCCTTCTAAGTTTTCCTCTCCCATTTTTTTCATGGTCTCTTTCATCATTCCGTCAGCCACATAATAATCTCTGGCTCCAGCTAGTTTATAAATCAATTTTTGAGCGTAAGGCTGAAAAGAAGTTAATCCCGGTAAGGAAAAAATTTTTTTACCAAAATAAGCTAACCAATAGAAAAGATAGGTTTTAAGGCGTTTTCTTTTGATTATAGCTGGAGCACATAAAATCAACTTTTCTATTTTTTCTGGAAAGGCGACGGCTATTTTTGTTGATAATCCTCCGCCAAAAGAATGGCCTAAAAGATTAAATTTTTCCCAATTTTTTTCTTTGGTTTTTTGAAAAATCCAATTCAGATAATCTGCTCTGGTCCAAGGATTTTCCGGCGAAGGAACTATCCCAAAACCAGGAAGGTCAAAGACCAAAGCTTCCAGTCCCCTTTCCTTTAATAAATCTGTTACTTTTCGCCACCTGGCGGAGTTTGAGCCCCAACCATGTAATATTAAAAGCGGATACTGGTTCATTTGATAACCTTGAATTTCAAATATTTTTGCAAAGCTCCGGGCACAACCACGCTGCCATCTTTTTGCTGATAGTTTTCAATAATGGCAATTAGCATACGGCCGATAGCAAAAGCTGTACCGTTTAGAGTATGAACAAAATCCAATTTGCCGGATTTGTTTTTGTAACGGACATTCAAACGCCTAGCCTGGAAATCAGTACAAGTTGAGGTAGAATGTGTTTCACGATATTGATTCTGGCCCGGCATCCAAGCTTCAATATCATACTTAGCTGCTTGAGGAAAGGCAATATCAGCTGTACACATTTGAATTACTCTATAAGGAACTCTCAAAGACTGCATTAATTTTTCTTCCATCGATAATAGAAATTGATGCTCTTCTTTTGATTTCTCTGGATGGCAAAAGCTAAACATTTCTACCTTATCGAATTGATGAACCCTCATAATTCCCCGCGTGTCTTTCCCATATGAACCCGCTTCTCTCCGAAAACAGGTAGAAAATCCAGCGTATCTCCGGGGCAAATCTTTTTCTGTAAAGACCTCATCAGCATGCATCACCCCTATTGATTGCTCGGAGGTACCCACTAAATACAAATCATCCTTTGGCAAATAATAGGCATCTTCTCTGTCTGCCTGCTCTATATAACCCATTCCTCTGGCCATCTCTGATTTAAGCATCACCGGAGGAATTACAGGGATAAAACCTTGCTTGGTTAAAGTGTCGAAAGCAAGACTAATCAGGGCAAATTCTAACGAAACCGATTCCTTTTTTAAATAACCGAAGCGGGTTCCTACGGCTTTGGCAGCTCTTTTCGTATCAATTAAATCTAGTTTTTCAGCAATCTCTAAATAGTCCTTAGGTTTGAAATTAAATTTTGGTTTCTCTCCCCATTCTCTTAAAACAATGTTGTCTCTGTCATCTTTTCCCACTGGCACATTGTCTGCGGGCAGATTGGGGACTTCCATTAACAGGATATCTAATTCTTTTTCAATTTTCTCTAATTTGGGGGTAAGCTCCTTGATCTGAGATTTTAGTCTTTGAGCCTCTTTTATCACGCGAGCGTTAGCGAAGCGTGAAGATGAACGAAGTTCATCGCCTTCTTTTTTCCCAAGCTTATTTTGTTTTGCCCTTAAGTCTTCCACTTCTTTGATATATTCTCTTCGTTTCTCGTCCAAATCTAAAATTTTATCAATGTCTATCTTGATTCCTTTTTTCTGAACCCCCTCTTTTACTTTATCCGGATTTTCTCTGATAAATTTTATATCTACCATAATTTATTTTCCTTTTGAAAAATCTATTACTTTTTTAGCTAGCTCTGCTCCAACTCTTTCTTGGGCTTCAATGGTAGAAGCTCCTAGATGAGGAGTGGCAATAAAATTCTCCAATTCCAGTAGCTTATTATTTTGAGGGGGTTCTGTTTCAAAAACATCAAAAGCCGCTCCTTTTATTTTCCCTGATACCAGGGCCCCATAGAGAGCTTCCTCGTCTATTAAACCTCCTCTGGCGCAATTAATAATGAAAACTCCAGGCTTCATTTTTTCTATTAGTTCTTTGTTGACCAGATGTTTAGTATCGGCGATAAGAGGGATATGCAAAGTAATGTAATCTGAGCTCTGAGCTAAAAAATTCAAATCTGCCATTTCCACTCCCTCTACCTCTTTAACAAAAGGGTCAAATCCCAGAACTCTCATCCCCAAGGCCTTGACTCTCTGGGTCACTTCTTTGCCAATCCTCCCCAATCCTACTACCCCTAATGTTTTACCATAAATTTCAGTTCCTTCAAATTTTTTCTTTTCCCATTTTCCGGCTTTGAGGGAAGCAGTGGCTTGAGGCAGAAAACGAGACAAAGCAAGGAGAAAACCGATGGTCAACTCAGCTACTGCAATAGTGCTAGCTTCAGGAGTGTTTAAAACAGTAATTCCTTTTTCTTCAGCTTTTTTAAAATCAACGTTGTCCAGGCCTACTCCGCCCCTAATAATCAGCTTTAAGTTTTTGGTGTTTTCTAGGGTTTCTCCCTTGATCTGAGTGGCGCTTCTCACTATTATCCCGTCATAATTGTCGATGATTTCGCCAATTTTCTCTTTTGGAAAATCATATTTCAAATCAACTTCAATTCCTCCTTTTGCCATCTCCTTTACTGCTGTTTCTGAAATTGGGTCGGTAACTAAAATCTTCATTTGACCTTTAAAATTTGCTCAATGTCTAATAAAAGCTCTTTTATCTCGGAAAGCTGAAGGTCTCCCATGTGAGCTATCCTGAAGTATTCTCCTTTTAATTTTCCGTATCCCCCATCTATCTCTTTTCCTTTTTCTCTAAGATTTTCTCTTAGTTTTCCAATATCGATTTCTCTTACATTTTTCACTGCCGTAACTGTATTGGATAAATATGGCTCTGCGGCAAAAAGGGCAAACTTTTCTCTGGCCCAATTTTGAACAAAACTGGCCATTTCTTGATGCCTTTTAAATCTATTTTCCAGGCCTTCTTTTAATAATATTTCATCTAACTGTCTATTCAAAGCAAAAAGGTGGGGAATGGAAGGGGTAGCCGGAGTTTGTCTTTTTTCTTCCCAATATTTTAAATGCTCAAGAAAATCAAAATAATATCCTCTATTTTGAACTTGTTCAGCTTTTTTAAAAGCTTTTTCGCTAACCGCACCTATGGCAAGTCCCGGCGGCAGGGCTAAACATTTTTGACTACCAGCAAGAATCACATCAATTCCTAATTTATCAACTTCTATTTTTACTCCGCCCATTGAACTAACCGCATCCACCAAAAAACAAATTTCAGGATACCTTTTTACTACTTCCGCAATTTCCTTAAGAGGATGCATTACTCCGGTAGAGGTTTCATTATGAACCAGAGATATCGCGTCATAATCTCCTCCTTTCAATTTTTCCTCTACCATTTCCGGAAGAAGGGCATGGCCCCAAGAAACTCTTAATGCTTCCACTTCCTTTCCGTTGGCTTTGGCGATTTCTTCCCATCTTTCGGCAAAAGCCCCGCCACTTAAAAAGAGCACTTTCTTCTTTACGCAATTTCTAATTGCTGCTTCCATAAAGCCCGAGGAAGAGGAAGTAAAAATAAAAATTTTATTCTTGATAAACAAAAGCTGTTGTATTTTTGAATGGATTCCTTCCAAAAGCGGAGAAATTTCTTTTGACCGATGGCCAATCAAAGGACGAGCCATCTCTTTTCTGATTTCCTCCCTTACTTCGGTTGGGCCGGGGATAAAAAGCTTAAATTGATCTTTCATATCTTTTAGTTCTTAGATAAAACAAGGCTAAACCAATTATTCCTAAAGTTAAGCATAAAAAATAATTTTGGGGAATGGAAATTAAATTTAAAAAAGGGTTTCCTTCTAGGGGCCAAAATGGCAAAACATCGTAATGCATCAAGGCATCAAAAATAACATGGATCCAGCAACCGGCCAATCCTCCTAAAAATACGCTTAAATTGGAAAGGCCTGGTTTTCTCTTTCTAAAAACTCTTATCATCAGCCAAACAATTGATGCCCCTAAAATACCACCTAAAAATGAAGTGAATTGATGGTGAGGATTTTCAAAGTTTCCAGAAACAAGAGCAATAAAGGGCTCGATGTCCAGAATGACGCTACCTAAAAGAAAGGCACTAAGATCTAAAAACCGGGAAGTTAATATGCCAAAAAATAATCCGGGACCTAAGTGAAAAGGAGTTAGAGGCATCTTTCATCATCTAGGGCGCATGGTGGGGAACAATATTATTTCTCTCAAAGAATGGGAATCGGTTAGAAGGGCAGCTAATCTGTCAATTCCCATGCCAAAGCCAGCGGCCGGTGGCAGGCCGTATTCTAGGGCAGTTAAAAAATCTTCATCCATTCTCTGGGCCTCCTTAAAACCATCCTTAAAAAGCTTTTCTTGCTCCTTAAATCTTTTTCTCTGCTCTATGGGGTCGTTAAGCTCAGAGAAAGCATTAACCATCTCCCAACCAGCAATTAATAATTGAAAGCGAGCTAGTTTTTTAGGATTCTCATCTAGTTTCTTGGCAAAGGGAGTTGAACCTAAAGGATGATTAATAAGGAAAGTCGGCTCCCAAATCTTGGGCAGGCAGTATTTCTTATAAATCTCGTCAGCCACTTCTGCTTTTCCCATTGTTTCATCAAAATTAACTCCCAGCTTTTTGGCTTCTTTTTTAAGGGCCGGAAGATTAATTTCCTCCAGGTTTATTCCAGTATACTTCTTTAAAAGCTGATTGTATTCAATCCTTTTAAAGGGAGGCTTAAAGCGGATTTTCTTTCCTTCGTATTCAATTTCCAATTTCCCAGACAGCTTCTTAAGTAAAGTTTCAAACAATTTTTCAGTCAGCTTCATCAAATCTTTATAGTCGGCATAAGCCCAGTAAAATTCCAGCATAGTAAAATCAGGATTATGTAATCTATCTACTCCTTCATTGCGAAAACATTTACCTATCTCGTATACCTTCTCAAAGCCACCCACTAAAAGTCGCTTTAAATAAAGCTCGGGGGCAATTCTTAAATACAAATCCATATCTAGAGCATTCAAATGAGTTTTAAATGGTTTAGCTCTAGCTCCTCCATAAACCGGCTGGAGAATTGGCGTTTCTACCTCTAAAAAACCTTCTTTGTCTAAAAAATCTCTAATTTCTTTGATAATTCTAGAGCGGATTTCAAATCTTTTTTTAACCTCGAGGTTAAAAATTAAATCCAAATACCTTTTTCTAAATCTTTCTTCAACGTCTCGAAATCCGTGCCATTTCTCGGGTAAGGGCAATAAACTTTTAGCTAGCATCTTATAATCGGCTGCCTCTATCGTTTTCTCTCCTTTTTTGGTTTTAAACAAAACTCCTCTAATCTCAACAAAGTCGCCGATATCAAAATTATCTAAGAAGAATTTATAACATTTTTCTCCTAACCTATCTTTTTTAAAATAAGCCTGGATCCTCCCTGAACCATCCTCAATATGCAAAAAAGTGGAGCCGCCGTGTTCTCTTAATGAACGAATTCGACCAACTAAAACTACCTCTTTTTTCGAATGGGCTAAAGACGAGAAATCTCTTAGAGTCTCAGAGACAGAGTGAGTCCGTTTTGTTCTCAGGGGATAAGTTAAAAAACCAGCCTTTTCAATGGCCTCAAGTTTTTTTAACCGGCTTTTCCTTAATTCATCAACAGTCGCCATATAGCTTATTTTAATCAATTTTCCCCTTTAGGTCAAAATAAAAATACTCACCTAAAAGCAAGGTGAGTGATCTCAGGATGGCTTAAAAGCCACCTTAAAATTGAGCGGTTTTTAGGATATTCAAAAAGGTTTCTTCGTAGCCTGGCTCTGGCTTTAAGTCGTATTTGGTGAAAAACATTTCAAAAATAATCAATTTATTGTTTTGAGTGGTATAAATGAAATTACCTACTCTTTGCCATTTTGCTTCTCCGGCATTTATGGATTCAGCTTGGCCGCCGAAAGGATTTTGCTCTAAAAATTGGTTAAAAGAATACCAGTTTGCGTCATAGCAAATATAAGAAAATATTGAATTTTTTCCAGGTTCGTCAAAAGTCGCCTGGGACAAAGGTTCTTGGGGTAAAGGAAGAATCGTATCAGATTTTGTCCAGTTTTTAGGGTAGTTAAATTTAACTTTGCAAATATCGTCAGAATATTCTTTTGATTCTTTTTGTCCTGCCAAAACTAAAACTAATCCCAAAACCACCACAGCACCTAAAACAATAAAAATAATTTTATTTCTGGCCATAGAGCTTTATCCTTAATTTCTTTGACAAATTTTGTCTTAATCTCCAGGATTTTCCGAAGCAGGCATAAGAAAGCCAAGATTGTAGAGATTGATTATTCAATCTTTTTTGTTTTATCCTCTTAATAAATCTTTTTACTGTGCTTTTCCGTAAAAGACGGTAGGTTCCGAAAATCTGGTAACCCAGAAAATCAATGCCTTTTTCTGCGGGGAAAATATTGGCCTTCTTCGGATGAAGTTCTAAGTTCAACTTATTTTTCAAAAATTCTCTTATTTCTTCCCTAATTTGGTGAAGTTTTCTTTTATTGAAATCTAAGATCGCAAAATCATCCATATAACGAACGTAACACCTTGTTCTTAATTCGTTTTTCAAAAATTGGTCTAACTCGTTCAGGTAAATATTGGCGAAAAGCTGGCTGGTTAAGTTCCCGATGGGAATTCCAACGCCCGGCTTTTCTTCACTTGAATTTAAAATTTCTTCAATCAGCCAAATGACTTTTCTGTCAGCAATTTTCTTTTTAACCAATCTTAAAAGAATCCTATGGTCTATGCTGTCAAAGTATTTTAAAACGTCGCATTTCAGACAAAATTTTTTTTTACTCCTAACCCCCCCCCCGCAGGGTCAGGGATAGATTTCAAAAATTGTTCCAATCTCTTTATTGCTCCGTGAGTCCCTTTCCCTTTTCGGCAGGCATAACTATCAAAAATAAAACCTTTGTCAAACAAGGGTTCAATAACATTGCATAAGGCGTGGTGAATTACTCTATCCCGAAATGAGGGGGCTTTAATTTGACGCCTTTTAGAATCGCGAACAGTGAATTCCCTGTAACCTGCGTGTTGATAGGCTTGGCTCAAAAGTTCTTGCTGGACTTTTAATAAATTCTCTTCCAGGGCATAGCTAAACTCCAGAATATCTTTGCGATAGCGTTTGCATTTTCTGGCTTTAAGATAAGCTAAGTGGAGATTCCCAAAAGAATAAAGTTTTTCAAATAAATTATTATAGGTTTTCATCCCTCCTCCCGAAAACCTACTTACCCAGAGGAGAATTTTCTTACCAATGAAAAAGGAATACTCATACTCCTCTGGGGTACAGGTTTGATATTTTCCTTTACCCCGTTAGAAATCAAAAATTTTCTAATCAGAGCTTTCAGGAAGGAGTAAAATCAGTAGTCTTCTTGGCACGGGCTTATATCCGTGGATATTTCGTTCAGGCCAAGTAGTTGAAAAGTACCGGGCGCAGCGAAACCCAACATTGTTGTTCTGATTGGACGTATCCCAATTCAAGTTCAGTGTGAAAGCACCGGCATTCGTCCCATTGTTCCAATTGCCGCCGCGGAGAAAGACGCGTTGTGCGATTTTACCCCTCTATCTATTAAAAATAGATAGCAAAATTATGAGAACTTTTTTATCCAACCGCTTAATATTTTGCCAATTTCATTAATTTTCTCGGCAGCAAACTGATATTGGCGAAGGCTGATGAATTTTAAATCTTTGCTCAACCGAATCAAAATCCTTAATTTGTCTAAATCAACACTTATTTGCTTTAAATAAGGAAGCCTATTGGTTTCTTGATTTGCCTGGATTGTTCCTTTCAAAATTTCCAAAACAGTGTTTTCAATCTGCTGGCCCAAAACGAATCTTTGCGATTTGGGGAATTTGTTTACCGTAGGATAGAGCCACAAAATCAAATCGTAAACTTTCTGAAAAATAACCAAATCTTGAAACATTTTTCAAACGTTAGATATCTACGAAACTACCGGGCGCAGCGAAACCCAACATTGTTGCCCTGATCGGACGTAGCCCAAGTCAAGTACAGTGTGAAAGCACCGGCATCCGTCCCATTGTTCCAATAGCTGCCGCGGAGAAAGACGCGTGACGATTGAAGATCACTGTTAGTATAAAGACGACCTACGCGATGATCTGCATCAAAGCCTGAATCAAATGGTCGAATTATATCATAGGAAAGCTCTCCGTAATCAGTAATATCAGTAAACTCAATCCACCTCCAACCTCCTGCTCCTCCGTCGTTAGGGAGATTGTCTGTAAGAGTATCGTCTTCATCTCGGCGCACGTGCTCCCAGACGTTTCCAGGAAAATCCCAAATAACTTGGCCGTTGGAAAGGGTATGAGTTCTTTTTTGGGTATCCGAAGAACCGCAAGCGGTATTAACGTCTTTAGTCACAGTTCCGTAACAAGCTTGAGAGTCATCGGTTGAAGCCTGAAGGGCTGTTGCTGGCGAGTTGTCGTTATGGCCGGAAACCAAGTATTTGCTACTTTGGCCAGGACTAAATCCGCAACCACCACCATTTAAATCGCACCAATTGGTGCCAAATTCTTCAATATCTCTGGCAATGGTCATCCATTCGGCATTGGTAATTAAATGAGTGCCCGAAGGACAGGCGTCGTCCACAGCTTGAGTGTGGGTAATACCGGCAATAGGAGAACCTTGAGCTGTAGAAACAACATTGTCCGCGGTCCAAGAAGCAGGACAGTCGCCCCCTGTTTTCCCCCAATCCCAAGTGTCATACGAAGAACTATAGTAACAATCGCCTTCAGTATCGCCTATGCCATCTCCGGTCTTGTCGTATTTCGCTTCATATTTCATTACGCAAAAATCAGAGGTTCCAAATAAAGGGTCGCCGGGAACCCAAATATAGCCCTCAGGACAGGCGAGTTCAGCGTTGGCCGGCTCCAAAGATTTTAATTTGCCGAGCCGAATTGCACCGCCATTAACATCAAGATAAATTTCAAACAAAGTTCGATTGTAGGGATAAATCAAGAGGTTGTCCATTTTACCGGCGAAGTAATTAGGAGTGGAGCCGGCTTTGCCAGCAAATACTCCGCCGGTAGCTACCGACCAAAGCGGCAAAGAACCAGAAGAAACTACCCTGCCGTCTTTGTAAAAATAAACTCCAGAGCTATTATAAGAAACGGCAATATGAGTCCAGTCTAAAGCGGAAACACCGGCTCCAGAAGAAGTAACAGTGGTTCCTCCTAAAGCGCCAAAGGTCATCTCGCCTCCGGAAGTTATAGCAAAAGTATAGCCATTGGTATGGGGTTGGGAAATAATTGTATAATCGCCCAGAGAAGAAAGATAAACCCAGGCAGAAATAGTAATGGCTTTTCCTAATTGGAGAGAGTTGGCGCTACCCAAATCTACATAGTCGTCTGTTCCGTCAAATTGGAGGCCGTAATTGTTATAACCCTGAATCCACTGACTGTTATCAGTTGGGAAATTAATTAAAGCTCCCCGATTGTTAAAAGGAGAGTCGTCAATAGCCTGCAACCCGCTGCCATCATCAAAAGAAATCTTTGCTGCCGGTTTTCCTCTCCACATTGAATAGGCAAAAGAGCCTTCGCTTCTGGTGCCAGAGAGCAGCCGGACTTCGTCAATGGAGCCGTTTATAAAATTAGCGTAAGTGGAACTACCGGTTTTGGTTGTGGCTAAATAAAAATTAGATGGCTCATCAGTTATGGAAACGCCAACCGAAACGGTTGAACCTTCCTGAACGCCATTAACGTAAATATAAATTGTACCTGTGCCACTGGCATCATAATAACCTTGGAGTAAATACCATTTTTGAGAAATTATCTGGGTTTTACCAGTTACGGTCTTGATATTAGCTACCGTTCCATCAGTAGAGATTTGAAATTTTGGGAAAGCTCGGCCGGTAGAATCGGTTTCAATAATAAGGCGATAACTTCTATCATCGCTGGTTTCGTCCCATTTAGCCAAAACTGTTTGAATCGCACCATCGCTGGAAGAAACCTTGATAAATTCCACCCAAGCTTCAACTGAAAAACTGCCGGTTTGAGAAAACTCGGCAGAATCGTCAGCTACTCCGTATTGACCATAACCTCTTGGGAAGAAAACCCTGCTTCCTTCTTTCCCTCCAGCTTCAATATAAGGAGAGCTTCCGGAAGTAGCAGTTAAAGTTAAGTCATTACTTCCATTCCTATCTTTAACATAAGTAGAGCCAGGGCTATGTTCAAAATCATAATAAACCGTAGCTGGCTCCCAAACGCTCCAATCGCTCGCGTGGGCCTCTAATGGAACACTCAGAGAGAGAGAGAGAGAGAGAAGGATTACAGAAAGAGAAATTTTTGTTAGCAAAGCTTTTTTCATTGTTATCTTATTTTATCTTTTTGGTTAATTTACTGTCAAGCCCATTAGAATCAGCTTACCATGCGATGAGGGCTTCGCCCTCATCTTGACCTTCGCTTCCTTCGGAAGCTCGGTTAGCAAAGTACCACTCTAAGATCTCTTTGGCTACCGGCAAAGCGGCCACTTCTACCTCTTTTATGTTCTCAATCATTACCGTCAGGACTATTTCTGGGTCTTCATAGGGAGCGAAAACTGTCACCCAGTTGTGATAGCGGTTACCGCCCAATTCAGCTGTTCCGGTTTTGGCGGCAACTGGCACTGGCAAAGAATTCAATACGGTCGCTGAAGCCTGAGGAGAATTTTTGCCTGTTACCGCTTGCCTCATTCCTTCTCTTACCACTTGGAGATTTTCTGGAGTAATAAAATTTTCTCTGATAATTTTAGGCTCCATTTCTTTATCATCAATAATTTCTTTTACCACCTGAGGCTGGAGTAATTTTCCGCCGTTAGCTATAGCCGAGAAAGAAGTTACTACCTCCAGAGGAGTAATTTGAAGATACTGTTGGCCAATCGATAAATAGTAAGTGTTGCCATCCCACCAGCCGGGATCTTCGGGAAAAGCTCTCTTTTTCCATTCTTTGTCTGGAATAAAACCTTCTATCTCGCCTGGCAAATCAATTCCGGTTAAGTCTTGCCAGCCAAAAAGCTCTAGATATTCTTTAATTTTAGTAGGACCCAAACCCTCTTGCTCACCAAATCCCCCACCCATTGTGTAGAAGTAAACATTACAAGACTCGGCAATGGCTTTCCTCATATCTGTCCAGCCATGTGCCCACCAATCGTGAAATTTAGTAGTTTCTTCCTCGTAAGTATGCTCCACTTCAATTAACCCTTGGCAATTAATTTTTTTATCAGGGCTAATGATTTCCTCTTCTAAGGCGGCCGAGGCAATCAAGGGTTTGATGGTGGAACCAGTAAGATATCTACCAGAAATAGCCCGATTGAAAAGCGGATCGCTAGAATCTTGGTCTAGTTCTTCCCATTGTTCCTCGGTCATTCCTTGACTAAAAAGATTGTTGTCAAAGCTGGGCAAGCTAACTAAAGAAAGCACTCCGCCGGTTTTAGGATCTAAAGCTATTACTGTTCCTCCTTCTCCTTTTGTTTTAAGAATATTTTCTAGAGCCAGGACGGCTTTTTGCTGTAAATCTGAATCTAGCCACAAGACCAAGCTTTTTCCTGATTTAGGCAAAGAAATTATCTCTTGAGAGATTACATTTCCTTGGGCATCTCTTTCGGTCCGAATCTCACCAGGAATTTCCCTCAGGGCTGTATCGTAAGAATCTTCCACGCCCGTTCGCTCCTCGGTTTTTCTTTTATAGCCAATTAAATGAGCAAAAGTA
>ASKX01000007.1 GCA_000398025.1 Candidatus Paceibacter normanii SCGC AAA255-P19
AACGAAGCTCGAGCTCCCATGTTCGGCCAAAGATCGACCTTATTTTTTAAAGATCTTCAGGTGGCGGCTAAAACCGGGACCACTCAAGACTTTAGAGATGCTTGGACTATAGGATACACTTCTTCTCTGGTGGCGGGAGTTTGGGTCGGGAACAACAACAACGCCTCCATGGCAAAAAAACCAGCCGTTACTCTGGCTGGCCCAATCTTCCACCAATTTATGGAAGAGGCTTTAATAACTTTTTCTAAGAAAGATTAAGTAGCTTTTATCGGCATCACCACATAGAGGTAGTCTTCCTCTCCTAAGGGTTTGATAATAGCTGGGCTCTCCTCGTTGACTAACTCGAAAACTATTTCGGGTGTTTTGATTTCGGATAAACCATCAGCTAAAAACCGGTGGTTAAAAGAAGCCTGAACGTCTTTTCCTTTTATTTTTCCAGAGAGGAAGCTCTTATAATCTCCTAAATCCGGGCTTTGGCTTAAAATATAAATCTTTTTTTCTTTCGAGGACACCTTTAATTTAATTTCGTTAACTTTTCCGCTAAAGATACTGGCTGTTTTAATCTGGTTCAAAAGTTCATTTTTAGGAAAAACGATTTGGGTCTCGTATTTTTTGGGTATTATCTCTTGATAGTTCGGGTATTCACCCTCGATTAGTTTAGAAGTGAGCTGAACCCGGGGATGAGCAACTTCGCTCATAGTTGACTCAAAAAGAACCTGATTGGAGGAAAAATATATTTGTAGATCTTCGTCCTTGTCGCCAAAAATGCCGATGATTTCTTTAGCAGTTTGTTGGGGAAGGATTAAAGAATACTCTTGCAAAAGTGGGGATTTAATAAAAAGCTTTTTTTCGGCTAAACGAAAACTGTCAGTTGCTACCATTTTGATTAAATCTTTTTGGAAAGAGAAGTAAACTCCAGAAACTTCTGGTCGGGCAATAGACGGCGAGGCGACATTAACCACTTGTCCAAGGGACTGGCTTAACAACAAACTGTTAATTGAGATATTTTCTCCTTCTTTTAATTGGGGAATAATTGGAAACTCAGTCGAAGGAAGGCCTTTTAATTCGGTTTTATAATTCTCGCACTGAATTAAAAGATTAGATCCTTTAACTTCTAATTGAACCGGCTTATTAGGAAGAAGGTTGATTAAATTAGAGAAAATCCGGGTAGGCACCAGAATTTCACCTTCTTTTTCTAACTTAATTAAAGCTTGCCATTTAATTCCTATTTCTAAATTAGTAGTTTCTAAGGTTAAAAAGTTTTTTTCACTTTTTAAAAGGACGTTTTGAAGAATAGGCAAGGTGAGAGTTTTTTGAGTAGCTCTTTCGATAATTTTAATCCCTTCTTTTAATTTTTCTTGTAAAATTATTATTTTCATTATTATTTATTATTATTGTTGTTGTTATTGTGGAAACTTTAATTATTAAGAATAAAATAGGCTTTTAAAAGGTTGGGGGAAAGTTGTGGATTAAAAGAGAAAGATTGGTATAAAAAAATTTTCCCCAACTCAACCACTAAAAACTCTTTGTTTAATCAACTCAATTTCCTCAGCAAAATTTTCATCTTTGTTGACTTCTCCAGCGATTTTTTCATAAGCATGGATGGCGGTGGTGTGATCCTTGCCGCCAAATTTCCTTCCGATAAAAGGGAAAGAGCTTTTCAACTCCTCTCTTAACAAAAACATAGCTATTTGGCGGGGCTTAACGATTTCTTTTTTCCGGGAAAGCGAAATAATCTCCCTTTCTTTTAGGTCGTAAAAACAAGCCACTGTTTCAATTATCTTTTTTGCTGTAACAGTCTTATTGGGGGCCGTGACAAGGCTTTTTAACAAGGATTTAGTTACTTCTAAATCAGGGGTGAGGTTTTGGAGTTTTTGATAGGCTATCAGTCTGTTCAGGGCTCCTTCCAATTCTCTAATGTTCCTTTGAACATTAGAAGAGATATACCCCAAGATTTCTTCTGGCATTTCTGTTTTTCTTTCTAAACACTTAGCCTTCAAGATAGCTATCCTGGTTTCGTAGTCTGGGTAGCTGATGTCGGCTATCATTCCCCCTTCAAACCTTGAGCGCAACCTTTCAGCTAAGGCGGGGATGGCTTTGGGAGGACGATCTGAAGAAAGAATGATCTGCCTATTTTTTTCGTATAAGGAATTAAAAGTGTGGAAAAATTCTTCTTGGGTTTTTTCTTTGCCAGCTAAAAACTGGATGTCGTCAATAATTAAAACATCAATTGTTTGATACTTGGAACGAAAATTATCTACCTCCCGGTTTCTAATCGAGGAAACCACTCCTGAAGTGAACTTTTCTGAAGGAATATATTTAATTTTCTTCTGAGAAAAATTTTTGACCACTTCATTACCAACGGCCTGAAGAAGATGAGTCTTTCCCAATCCTACTCCACCGTAAACAAAAAGAGGGTTATAAACCTGGCCGGGATTTTTGGCTGCTGCCCAACTGGCCGCCTGAGCTAGTTCATTGAAAGGGCCGACAACGAAGTTCTCAAAAGTATAACGAGGATTTAGATTGGTTTCTTTGTCTATCTCAAAGTCCTGGAACTCAAGCTGCCCGGCGTCTAAAAAGGGGACAGCCGCCTTTTTGGTTACTTTTAGCCCTGTTTTTCTTACTTCATATTTTGCCTCTTTTGTCTCTTCATCTAAGCTGTGGAGAATTTTTAAAATAGTCTTGCCGTATTTGTTTTCCAGCCACTCCTTAGCAAAAGAATTAGGAACAGAAATAACAACTCTCCCCTCTTTTTGGGAAATTATTTCCGTGCCCTTAAACCAGGTAGCGAAATTGGCTGGGGAGATATCTAACTGGACTTGGGCCAAAACTGCTTGCCAAACGTCTTCTTTATCCATTGAAATAAATTGAAATGAGATATATTTTTATCTTCACCGACATTATACCACATGTCAAGGAAGACAAAAAACGAGCACCCCCAGCTTAACACTGTTAATATCTTGGGGATAAAGTGGGGATTGCTTTTAGCCAAAAGTTTTGTTATTATACTTCCTAGTATGTCAATTACTTTTAAACCAAAAAAAAGAAAAAGAAAGCGAACCCACGGTTTTCGAAAGAGAATCAAAACTAAAAGCGGGAGAAAAGTTTTAACCAGAAGGAGAAGAAAAAAAAGACAAAAGTTGACAGTTCGATGAATTAAGGATTCATCTCACATTTTCGATAAATTAAAATTTATCTTAATGTTCAATGAATTGTAAAAATGTTGCCACGGATTAGCCGTCTTAAAAAAAATCTTGACATTGAAAGGGTTTTTAAAAAAGGAAAAAAGGTTAGAGAGGGATTTTTAGTTTTAGCAGTAAGCCAAAACGACTTGGCAGAAACGCGATTTGGATTCGTAGTTTCTCAAAAAGTGTCAAAAAGGGCTGTCCAGCGCAATCAACTGAAAAGGCGCCTCAGAGAGTCAATCCGGCCCAGGGTATCAGAAATAAAAAAAGGATTGGATATAATTTTACTGGCCACCCCGGGGTTAGAAAAAAAAGATTTTTGGGAAATTAAAAAAACAGTCAATCTTTTACTAAAAAAATCAAAATGCCTACGAGAATAGTTTTAAACTTAATTAAATTTTACCAAAGATTTATTTCGCCAAGTTTAGGACAAAACTGCCGCTTTTATCCTAGCTGCTCAGAATACACGTACCGGGCGATTGAAAAATTCGGCGTTTGGAGAGGAAGCTGGAAGGGGATAAAGCGTATTTTAAAATGTAATCCTTGGGCAAGCGGAGGGATAGACCTCCCTTAAAAACAAATGGAATTACTTATTAATGCTTTTAACACAATTTTATACCAGCCTTTGTTCAACGCCCTTATTCTTTTATACGAATACTTGCCGGGGCATGATTTTGGAGTGGCTGTTATTGTCTTGACAGTTTTAATCAGGTTAATCCTTTCCCCTTTAATGGTTCAGTCAATTAAGTCGCAAAAAGGCTTAAGTGAGATTCAACCTAAAGTTCAAGAAATCCAAAGCAGAAATAAAGAGGATAAAGAAAAACAGGCCAAAGAGATGATGGAGCTCTATAAAAAAGAAAAAATCAACCCTTTCGGCGGTTGCTTGCCTCTTTTGCTTCAGTTGCCTATTTTGATTGCTCTTTTCCAGGTTTTCTGGAGAGGCTTCCAGCCAGAAATGATGGCTAGCCTTTATAGTTTTGTTCCTCAGCCCGAAGCAATTAATCCCTATTTTTTGAGCTTAATAAATCTTAGCGAAGCTAGTATTATTTTAGCTCTAATAGCTGGGGCAGCCCAATTTTTCCAGTCAAAAATGATGATTCCTCAGGTTAAAAAACCAGAGAAAAAAGATAAAACCTCTCAGTTTTCTGAAATGATGCAAAAACAGATGCTTTACTTTTTTCCAATTTTTACTGTTTTCATTCTTTGGCGGCTGCCAGCTGCCATTGCTCTTTACTGGATAATAACAGCTCTATTTTCGATCGGGCAGCAGTATTTAATTGTGCGAGCGCCAGCGAAGCATCAAGATGAACTTTAGTTCATCGCCTTTTTAAAAAACCGCTTATGCTTAGCCAAAGTGAAATAAAAGAAATAAAGGAAACCACCGAAGAGTTTTTCAGAAAAATGGCCTTTGAGGTAGAGGTTGAGGTTTTGCCTCAACAGGATTTGACCTTGCCTATTAATTTAAAAACTGACGACCCTAAGATTCTGATCGGCGAAGGAGGGCAAACCTTAGCTGAAATCCAGCACATTTTAAAAGCGATGCTAAGAAGAAAAATTGACCAATCTTTTTTCATTGACCTCGACGTTTTAGGTTATAAAAAGAAAAAAGCAGAGTATTTGAAAGAGCTAGCCCGTTCTTCAGCTGATGAAGTGGCTATAACCAAAAAAGAAAAACAGCTGACGCCAATGCCAGCTTACGAAAGAAGAATTGTTCACTTGGAGTTGGCCGGTCGTTCAGACGTTACTACTGAAAGCCTTGGCCAAGAACCAGAAAGATACGTAGTGATTAGGCCCTATCCCTAATTATTTTTTTGCTCTTATTTTAAAAGAAGTTAAACAATCACCTCTTCCTAAAAATCCGCACTGACCAAGCGAATTGTCTCTTAAATTAGGGTCGCTGTGAGTGAAAACTTCACATTTCCCCCCGTAGTTGTTGTCTTCAAACAAAACCGCTAAATAGTTTCCGTCAATTTCTACGGCGGTAGCTTTATCGTTGAAGTCTCCGACATTTGGTTCATCTCCAACTCCGTAATAGCCGATTGAGTCCCCTTCGTAATTTTTATCCTCATAAAATTTTACCCCTGGACCCGCCGAATCTTCTGATTTTAAGTAAATAGTGATTGAAGAAACTTGGCCGCTGAGCGGATCAGCAGACTGGCAACCGTCAGCTGGAGTGTCTTCACAGATCTTACAGTCCCCCATCATATTTTGATGTTCGTGCAGCACCGCCGCGTATTGGTCTTTACACAAACTGAAATCACCGGGATGTTCGGGGTCACAATCTCCATACATAATTTTCATTGAGTGAGCTTTGTTGTCAAAGCCAGAAAGGGCAGCTGAGCTTGATTGGAAAATCATTGGATCGGGAAATTCAGTGGTTCCCTGACAACTGCTGTCAGCAAAAAGATAAGCTCCCGGGATATGCCAGTCTAATTTAAGGGATCTGTGCTCGACAGTGCCGGCAAACGGCTGGCAAGGGTCGCCGCCAGGATAATCTATCGGACTGCCGTCGCTTTCTCCATATTTCCATTCTTCCCCTTTATAAATTTTTACCGTTAAATCTCCCGGTTCAGACAAGAATTTTATGGATTCTATTTGGTAAGTCCCTCCAGTCCCCCAATCTAATCCTGTTTCTTCATCTTTTAATTTAAGGACGTTTTGGATAATTTTCATTGAAGGGTGGTCAACGTCCTCTTGGCAGCCGTCCAGCGAGTAAGCCCTAATTCCAGTAATTCCCGGAGTAATCGGCGGTTTTTTTGGGCAGAATCAGCTGAGGATTAATGGTATTTAAGATTAAAAAAGAGGCTAAAATAATAATCAATCCCAAAATCCCTGAAGTAATTTGATCTTTAGCATCAGCCATGGCAGCTGGCGCGCCAGCTGAGGTCAAATAACGCACTCCGCCCAAAATCATTACCCCAAAGACCAAGATTCCAGCAATAAATATTGAAAAAGTAAAGAAATAGCGGAGGTATTCTGGCAAAGCAGTTTTTATTGTGCTTGGCGGCGTCACTCCCGGGAGCTCAGGATACTGAACTTCTAATTTCCTGGCGGCGGCTGCCAAAACCTCCAGCGAACTATCCTCTGGCAGAATAAAATTAAAAGCACTTATCAAAATAAAAGAAAAGATAAAAATTAAAAATACCTTTTTCATTTAATTAAAATCAGAATTGACAACAATAATAATTAGTGGGATAGCAGCCTTCTTCCTTGCCGATATCAAACCATTCTTTTATAAAAGTCCAAACTGTTCTCCAGGCCATTGAGACAATCTTTACGGCGATCTTAAAGATAGTTACCGGCCAATCCCACCAATGTTTAGGACTTTCCCAAATTTTTTGGATTTCTTCCCATTCGTCCATTATTTGAACGACTAAGCAAAGCAGTTGGTCGTCTTCGAAAAGGCCCATATCAGAAACCGTCTTGCAAGTAAAAAGGTGCTTCCCTACTTTTTCCCCAGTTAGAACGGCCGGATAGTCTTCAGCTGGTATCCAACATTGAGCTAGTTCGCAGCGAGAAAAATTAAGCTGTTCTAAAATATACGACCTTTTAAACTTGAACTTATCTGGCAGGTCTTTTAGTTCGCCCTCGTCAAAATATTTTTCATCAATATCATTTCTCAAATCTTCTTGGGCGACCTCTATGTCAGCGTAGCCAGTAATTACTGGGCTAAAATATTGGCCGCAACAACCAGGAAGCCCTCGGTTGGAACCACACCTGTAATAAAGATCACAATCTGTTTGGCAGCTGCCAGCCTGAGGGCAATATTTACAGGTTATAGTATTTTCCGGGAATTCCGGATTGGGGGCAAATGGTTCAGTTGTCCAGCAACAAGTTCCATTTGTTCGGCACTCAGTGCAACTCTCGCACTGGCTGGCGTCATCTTGGCAGTCCTTATTGGCTTCAATGTCTCCTGGTGGCTGGGGTCCGGCAGCGCATTCAACGGCCGGTCCGTCAACTAAATCCCAGCTGCTAATAGTGAAGAACTTATGGCATCTAGTAGCGCACATGTCTTCGCAGTTAGCGCCAGAAAGTGGCGGCAGTCCTGTTTCTGGGTTGCCATTAAGGATCAACTCGGTAGCTGCTACCATTTCTTGGCTGGCCTGAATCATTCCTCCAAACTCAGCCATCATTTTGGAAGCTAAAAAAGAACTTCTTTCCATTACTTCCCCTATTGGAATTTCTCTGCCGCAAGCCCATTCTTCTAAGTCCCCACTTAAAGGAAGGCAGGATTTATTAGTAAAAGTTGCCCCGTTTAGTTCACACTCAATCGGGCAATTAATACAAGAACAGGTGTTAGTTTCTTCATGGGGCGCTTTTTCGCAATCCAGATCTGGACAGGTAACTCCTTCGCAAGGGCCCCCATCATTAGCCCAAGCCTTTCTTTCTTCATTGTATAAAAAATTAGGGATTAAAGAAAGAGAAAAAGAAAGAATTAAGATTATAGCAATTTGCTTTTTTAGCTTTACCATAAAAGTTTGTGGCAATAGAAAATTGCCGGGTCGTGCCCTGGTTCAATGTCGCCAGGCATCATAACTTCGGTTTCAATTTCTTCCCATTCGGGAAGTTTTTCCATTTTCATATTAGGAATAAGATCGGGGACTCTAACTTGGTCTATGCTTAACGGATCTTGCTCGCAGTCGGCCATTAACCCGCGAGCTTCTAAGACCCAACGCAAGTCTCTTTCAAACTCGCTAATCAATTTTGAATTAATAATTGCTTCAGCCAAGTTGTCTTTTAACTCGTCCCAGGTAGCGCTTTCCATATTTAAAACACCTCGAAAAACTTCAGCCGCATGAGGGTCAGCTAAGAGGATATCAAGACGCTCTTCTTTTTCAAATAGGAGTTTTAGAACTTCAGGTTCTCTCAACAATCTTTTTAATCTGTCATCGGCGCCAACCAAAGCATCTCCTAAAAAGTCCCCGCTCTTGACCATTTTTTCTAAATTTTCTTCCTGTCTCAAGACTAAAACCAGTTTTTCTCTAGCGGCTGTTTCCCTTTCTATTTTCCCTCTAATCTCGAA
>ASKX01000008.1 GCA_000398025.1 Candidatus Paceibacter normanii SCGC AAA255-P19
GATAAGAAGGGGCGTAATAGTCGCCGGTCCCCACCGTCATGGCTAAAACTTCACCGGTTTCAGGCGAAATTGCTACCAAACCAGCATTGTGAGCGTTGTAATTTTTATTCCTTTTTATTCCTTCTCTAACCACTTCTTCGGCAATCTTTTGCAGCTCCCAATCCAGAGAAGTATAAACCTTTAACCCCTTTTCTCTCAGAAAATCCTCACCATACTTTTCTTCTAACAAATTTTGGACCCAGAGAGTAAAATAAGGAGCTTTAATCGCCTGGCGGACTTCAGCAAATTCAATCTCTTTTTCTCTGGCCTGACGGGCTAAGGGCTGTTCGATAAAACCCTCTTCGACCATTCTGTCTAAAACATAATCTTTTCTATCTAAAAGCTCTTCTTTGTGGCTGCCATAAGGAGAGAGCCGGCTAGGGGCTTGGATGAGAGCAGCTAAAACTGCCGCTTCCTCCAAAGAAAGTTCAGAGGCTGGTTTCTTGAAGTAGGTCTGGCTGGCGGCTTCCGCTCCATAACAATTAGAGCCAAAAGGTACTTGGTTCAAATACCATTCTAAAATTTGGTCTTTAGAATAACGTCGGTCTAACTCCAGAGAAAGCACTACCTCTCTAATTTTTCTTTCAGCCGTTTTTTCGATTGTTAAAAAAGCTGAGCGAATCAACTGCTGAGGAAGGGTAGAACCGCCATAGACCGGCCTAAGAAGCTGGAAATCGGCTAAGACTGCCCTAATCACCCCCTTCAAATCTATTCCAAAATGATTATAAAAATCGGCATCTTCAGCTGCAATCACTGCCTGTTTTAAACGCTCCGGGAATTTGTCTAAAGAGACCAGAGTTCTTTTTTCTTCGCCATATATTTCATATAAAAGGACCTCTCCAGTACGGTCGTAGATTTTGGTTGATTGGGGGAATGGGCGCTCGGTAAACTTTTCTGGCCGAGGAAGATCTTTAGCATAATAGATAAAGACCAAAAACCCTCCCAAGAAGAGAACAAAGCAAAGAAAGAGTAACAACTTAAAAAGAAAAAAAGCCGTTCTCTTTTTGCTTTTTTGGAAAGTTTGGAGGCGTCTTTTTCTTTCGGGCATAATCAAATTCATTTTATCATCATTTTTGAATAAAAAAAGCCCTTAAAGTAGGCCCGTTGTTGTTTTAGCTAAAACCCCCTTGGCAGGGGGCTTTAGTTATTCAGCTTCTACTCCACCTTTATCGTCCTCTGGGGTTTCGGGAGTAGCTTCTTCTTCTTTCTCCTCGTCTTCGCAGACAAAAGGAGTTAAAACTTTGTCTTCGTAAACCATGTTTTTTTTCTCGGTTATTTATTAATTAGGAACTCCGCTTGAGGCGGAGCGAGTAATGATATTCAATTGGCTTCGACCTTTCCAAACATATAAAACTAGTTTATATGTTTGGTGGGTTCTACACAACTATTATACACGCCTAAAGAGACTTGTCAAGAGGCCGAACTCTATGGGCGTTGATTTTTTCTTTTCTGAATCTCTTTCGCTTTTTATCCCAACACCAAATCTCCACTGAAAGCTCTACCTTATATTCCTTAAGAAAGCTCATTATCTTTTTTCTTCTAGCTGAGACGTTAGATAAAGTAGTCAGCTGGATATTCTTTTTTTGTCTTCCTTTTAAGGCCAGCACGTCGATAATCCCAAAAACATCGGTCTGTTTATATCTTATTTTTGGAGGCCACCAGACAATCCAGCCCGCGGCCTGTAGTTCTCGAATTGCCTTTTTTCTGGTAACTGTTTCTTTGGGCATCGAATTTTTACATCTTCAAGGCGAAGAGAACTATGTTCTCTTCTTCATCTTCGCTTCCTCTTCACGGAAGCTTGATATTAGAATATATTTCTTGGACGGCGTCATTTTCGTCCAGGGCCTCAAAAAGCTTTTGGCAGGACTGACTGTCTTTTTCTCCCAGCTTAATTTGTTCTTTGGCTACCCAGTCCAGAGAGGCTGCTTTAATCTCGACGCCTTTATTCTCTAGGTTTTTCTTAACTTTTTCCAGCTCTTCGGGCTTAGTATAAACATCTAAAAGGTTTTCTCGCCAATCAATATCTTCAGCCCCAGCCTCAATGGCTGTTATTTCCAACTCCTCTTTGATTTTGTCTTGGAGATTAAGAATAATTGCCCCCTTTCTTTCAAAAAGCCATTTGACTGAACCTTCTCCAGCTAGTTTTCCGCCGCTTTGGCTCAAGATTTGTTTAATTTCTCCTAAGGTCCGGTTTTTGTTGTCAGTGATGCCCTCGATAATGATAGCTATTCCACCTGGGCCGTAAGCTTCAAAAACAATACTTTCTAGAGCCTCTCCTTTTAATTCTCCAGTTCCTTTTTTGATAGCTCTTTCAACGTTATCTTTTGGCATGTTGAAAATCTTCGCTTTTTCTGTGGCTAATCTTAAAGCAGAATTGGTTTCAGGATCTCCGCCTTTTTCTTTCGCCGCAACCGAAATTACCCTCGAAAGCTTCGAGAAAATATTCCCTCGTTTTTTATCTTCAGTCTCTTTGGTTCTCTTTATCGATTTGAAATGACTATGTCCTGACATGGCTTTAATCCATTTTACTCTTTTTAATTTTATTTTTAAGGATTAAAATAATTGTTCCGGAAAAGAGGGCAAGGATTAGAGCAATTATCAAAGGGAGAAAAGAAGAGGGTCCCGCAGGAAGCTGCTTGCCAATAGCGGCTAGTTTTCTTTCTTTTTTCTTCTCAACCTCCTCAGTTCTAAGGGGTTCAGTTTTTTTTTTCTTGGAGAGCAGGACTTTCCACTTCAAGAATCTGAGGGGGTAATTTGTTCGGCGCGCCGGGAGTTAAAATGTTACTCCAGACCCAGCCAGATTCGGTTTTGTTAAAAGATTCTCCTCGGGGGGCTTTTCCAAAACTAACCAGGTCTATAACTTTTCCGTCGGGCCGAAGAATCATTATCTCGTCGCCGCTGTTGTTTAAAGTAATTTTAGTCTCTGGCCGGGCAAGGACTAAAAGTCCTTGAGAGGGGATAGCTGTTTTTTCTGGAAAAGCATAGGTTTTAGTTTTGCCGACAGTATCTCTGATTTGCCAGCCAGTTAATTCTACTCCAAAGTCATTTTGGTTGAACAATTCAATCCACTCATTTTCAGAGTCAGCCCCTTCGGGGGAAGGAAGGAGTTCATTAAGAACGACGCTAACAGGATAAACGGTTAATTCAGGCCCTTCTTGTTTTTCGGTCATAACCCAGGCCAATCCTTCTTTTTTGATATCTTCAACCCTTGCCTTGCTTATGCCTTTTATTCTAGTAAGGTCGTCTAAAGAAGAAAACGGCCTTAAAGAAATTAACTCTAATGCCCTCGCCTCTCCTATATGAATAATTTTAACTAAATTCTCCAGAGGAGCAGCATTGACATCTATTTTTTCACCCTTCGCTATCGCTCGGGTAGCAAAAGCAAAATTAACTACCAATAATCCGGTCAAAATATATAAACAGGGAACTAATACAGGCCTTGACAAATTTTCCATAAACTGTTAAAATATAGAATCAATCTTGATGTAAAAGCAGTCCCGGGACTGGGGGCGGGAGTCTTCTTTAGACGGATAATCTGGCTTAGGCGAGATTACTCCTTAAAAAGATTCTAAACTTAAGTCCCTAGTGCTCAAGTGCCCCCAGCTCCGGGGCTGTTTTTAATAAACAGCCACTCTCTCTATTTCTTCTATTGTAGTTGTTCCTTCTAAAACTTTGATTAGTCCGTCTTGACGCATGGTTATCATGCCTCTTTTAACTGCTTCCTCTCGAAGAGCAGCAATGGAAGGGTTTTTTAGAATAAACTTTTCCATTTTATCGTCGACTAGAAAAGCCTCAAAAATGCCGAGCCGACCCCGGTAACCGGTATAGTTACAATGCTTACAACCTTTGACTTTAGGGATTTTCATCGCCTTCCCGATCTTAGGAATTTTCACTTGCTGAGGAATTCCTTTTAATTCTTTTTTTATCTTTTTTGATTCTTGAGGGGTGGGGTTTTTAAGTTCAAGGCATTTTGGGCAGACCTTTCTGACTAATCTTTGAGCCACTGCCATGTTAATGGCTGGGCCAATATCAGTCGGCCTGGCTCCTAGATTAACCAACCTAGCAATGGTGCCAGCTGCGTCATTAGTGTGGAGAGTGGTCAAGACTAGGTGACCGGTGAGGGAAGCTTGAAGGGCAATTTCGCAGGTTTTTAAATCCCTAATTTCTCCCACTAAAATAACGTCCGGGTCTTGACGCATAATTGATTTTAACCCCGAAGCAAAGTCATAACCTTTTTTAGGGGCTACTTGGGTTTGAGAAGCTTCTTTCAAATGATACTCAATAGGATCCTCGATGGTGATAATTTTAATTTCTGGCCGGTGAATCTTCTTTAAAAAAGCATAGAGAGTAGTAGTTTTCCCTGAGCCAGTGGGGCCGGTAACAATAACCATTCCGTTCGGTTTTTTAATTTCTTTTTTGAAAAGCTCCAACAAATCCTCTCTTAAGCCCAAAACTTCAATGTCGCGTAGATTTTTTGGATTTAAAACTCGCAGAACAAATGATTCTCCGTGTTCTGAGGGGAGAGTGGAAGACCTAATTTCAACATCTCCTTTTTCCAAAATAACGGAAAAACGTCCATCTTGGGGGCGGTCGGTAATGTTTAATTTAATTCCAGAAAGAAGCTTAAGCCGAGAGAGGATTGTTTGGTAAAGTTTTTTTTCAAAAAAAAGAAGGTCTTGCAAGACCCCGTCGACTCTAACTCGCATTTTCACTTTTTCCTCTTTTGGTTCAATGTGAATATCCGAAGCATTTAGAGAAACCGCACCTCCCAAGACAACTTCAAGAATTTCAGTGATATTTCCAGTCAAAGAAGTTTCCACTCTTTCTTTAAAATCAGAAACGTTCTTTATCTTCTTTTGGATTTTCTTGAGATTGGCTGGAGAAATTTCTATTCCGCCAGTAATTCTTTTTGAAACTTCCGGCATGGCGAGTTAAAATTAAGATAGCTTCAGGTTTTTTAACTTTATCTTATTTTTCCTTAAAAGTCAATCCATTCGACATGCTCAGGATTGATGTTGAGCAAAGTCGAAACATCAATGAGATTTAAAAAATATTTAACCAAAAACCCTTCAGAAACAAAAAAATTGGGCAAAAGCTTAGCTCAAAAGATTTTGGAAAGCTCGCCTAAAAAAGGAGCTTTTGTTTTGGGGCTAGAAGGAGATTTGGGAGGAGGAAAGACTACCTTTTTACAAGGATTTGCCAAGGGGTTAGGAATAAAACAGAAGATATTAAGTCCCACCTTCATCATTATGAGAAAATTTCTAATTTCTAATTCCAAATTTCTAAACTTTTATCATATTGACTGCTATCGAATTAAGAAGCCGAGAGAAATTCTAAACTTAGGCTTTAAGGAAATTATTACTGATCCTCAGAACGTTGTGGCTATAGAGTGGGCAAACCGCATCAGAAAAATATTGTCCCAAGGCCGACTCTTAATTAGCTTTGAATTGGTAGATAAAAATACTAGAAAAATTAAAATATGGAAAAGAAAAAAAAACGTTTAATCATCATTGATGCCAATTCCCTTATCCACCGAGCTTATCACGCTCTCCCTCCTTTAAATACTAAAAAAGGAGAATTAGTTAACGCTGTTTACGGCTTTCTGTTGGTTTTCTTCCGAGCAATTAAAGAGTTTAAGCCAGATTTCGTAGTAGCTGCTTTTGATTTTCCAGCTCCAACTTTCCGCCATCAAAAGTATAAAAAATATAAAGCCAAACGGCCTCCGGCTCCTGAAGACCTTTACTGGCAAATTCCTCAGGTAAAAGAAGTTTTAAAAAGGTTTAGGGTTCCGATTTTTGAAAAAGAAGGATTTGAGGCAGATGATATTCTAGGAACCGTTGCCAAATTAGCCCCTCAAAAACAAGCTTTTCCAAGATTGGAAACAGTAATCGTTAGCGGAGACTTGGACGTTCTCCAACTTGTTAATTCTTCTACCAAGGTCTACACTCTGAAAAAAGGAGTGAAAGATATTGTTCTCTATGATGAGGCTGAGGTTAAAGCAAAATATGGGCTTTCTCCTCGACAACTCCTCGACTTTAAAGCTCTGAAAGGCGATCCTTCTGATAATATTCCGGGAGTGACCGGCGTTGGAGAAAAGACGGCTAAAGAGCTTATTAGTAGATTTAGGAGCTTAGAGAATTTGTATCAAGAATTAGAAAAAAATTCAGAAAAAGCGAAAAAGTTACTGCCCAGTTTGAAAGAAAAATTGTTACAATATAAAGACCAAGCTTTTCTCAGCAAGGATTTAGTCCGTATAGAAAGGAACGTGCCGATTGATTTCAACATCAAAAAATGCCCCTGGGGAGAATTTGAAAAAGAAGAAGTAGCTCAGATTTTAAAGAGGTTGGAATTCCACAGCTTGCTAAAAAAAATACCCGATTCAGAAAGATCAGATGGGCTTGTTGGGGAAAACTTGAAATTGTGGTAAGATATTCAAAGAGTGCTTTTCCAAAGGTCGACCAAGTTTAATTTTAAAACAATAAAGTTTTATGAAAGATAAAGCCTACTGGTTAATATTAGCAATAGTGGTTATTGTCGTCATCACAGCAGTAATTTTATTGGGCAGAGCACCTGAAGAAGTTGAAAAACCCGCACCCAAACCCCTGGCCGTTTCCGGGATTGAATTGGTTGGAGCCATCCAGGGAGCCGAAGCCCCTAATTATCTGGCTGGGGCGAGCTCGGTCCGGGTAGCTGACGGTTACGCTTATGTCGCCTCTTTTGTTGATAGCTCTCTCTCGGTTTTTGACGTTACCGCTCCTAGTAATCCTAGTCTGGTGGCAGCCGTAAGCGGGGCTGGCGCTCCCTATTATCTGGGAGGGGCTTCAGGATTATTTGTGGCTGGAAACTATGCTTTTGTTGCTTCTTATATGGATGATGCCCTTTCAGTTTTTGATGTTTCTGACCCAGCCAATCCCACGGTAGTCGGGTCAATTTCTGGAGCCGGTTCTCCTAATTATTTAGATGGGGCTGACTCAGTTTATGTAGTTGGCGACACTGCTTATGTGGCTGCTTTTGACGATAAAGCCTTCACTATTGTTGATGTTTCTAATCCTACTAACCCTCAACACGTGGGCTCGATTGCTGGCAAGGCCTCTCCATATTTAGACGGAGCTTCAGCTGTTGCTGTTTCTCAAGGCTATGCCTACTTAGCTACAGCTGGAGATGATGCTTTATCAGTGATGGATCTTTCTGATCCTACTGATCCTAAGCACATCGGGACAGCCCGCGGAGCAGGATTCCCTAATTATTTGGATGGAGCAACAGCAGTTTTTGTTTCCGGTGAATACGCTTACGTGGTGGCAATGTATGATAACTCCCTTTCGATTTTTGACATTTCTGACCCAACCGCTCCCCTTTATGTTGGAAACGTTCGGGGGCTGGGTGCTCCTAACTATTTGGATGGCGCCTCCTCGATTTATGTTTCCGGGAATTATGCTTTTGTGTCTTCGGCTGAGGATGATGCCCTTGTTGTTTTTGACATTTCCGATCCTAGCAATCCTACCTTTGTGGATTCTATCCAAGGAGAAGGCGATCCTAATTTCTTAGGTGGCGCCTGGTCTGTTTACGCTTCTGGCAGTTATGTTTATGTGGCTGGTTTTGAAGACGCTTCGTTGACAATCTTTAAGCTAAAATAGCCAAGATTTATTAATTGAAAGAAAGGCTTGATTAAAAACCTGGCCAGGTTTTGTGGTCAGGTTTTTGTTTTTTTGGTAAAACCCCGTTAGAAATTATCTTAGTCTGACTCAATATTGCGGTTGAATCTTTATTTCTAACGGGGTAAAATAAAACAATATGCAAAACAAAATCGTTCTCATTTTAATTGTCATAGCTATAATTCTTTCTTTGGCGGGAATCTACTTAGCGAGGTCTTTGCCAAAAGAAGTAACTGAAAATTTAAAAAGCTTACAAGGAATAGCCAGAAGATTAGACAGAGAAGTACAGCTCTTAACTGAGAGAGTGGCTCCCTATATCTATACCGGAGAAGCAGTGGGTTATGTAATAGAATTTGAAGATGAGTCTAAATTCTATTTTGCTGGCCCTACTGGTTTAAGCTCCGATTTAAAGCTAATCGGAGATTATTACCAACCAGACGTAGCTTTCTTACCTATTGGCAATATCTATACCTTAGACCCTAAAACAGCAGCTTTCGCTGCTAGTTTAGTTAACCCTACTATCTATACCGTTCCTAGTCGTTACGCTTCCTTTCCGGAATTGACAGAAACGCCCAGCCAGTTTCTAGAAGAGTTAGAAAAATACGATTTAAGATCTCAACCTTTAACTTTTGAAGCAGGAGAAGAACAGAAAGTGATAGGAACAAAAGTGGAATGGCTAGGGCACGGCCATTGGCTCTTTGAAAGTCCTGAAGGAGTAAGAATTTTAGTTGATCCAGAAGTTAGATATAATCCCAGCTTTCCTAAAAAATACCAACAATTAACTCAATTAGAGAGAGTAGATTTGGTTTTAATCACTCAAGGTCATTTTGACTCGGTTTCTCTTTCTGATCTTCGGAAGTGGGGGCAGATTTTCGATCCAGTTTTTATTGCCCCTTATGAGCTGGGGATTTGGTTAAAAGCCAAACTTCCTGCCTATAAAATTATAGCTGTTAACCAAGGAGGGAGGATATCAAAAGAAGAACTATTGAAACTGGGAGCAGGCGAAGAAAAAGCCAATCGGCTGGCTGGTATTACTATCAACGTGGTCTCGGCTCGCCACAGTTCTTCGGCTACTCCTGAAAGCCTTCCCACTCCTTAAGGATTTTAAAGGATTCAAATGAGGCGATACTCATTATACACTATCGTTTTTGCTATTTTTGCCTTTCTAATCATAGTTAGTATAATTTTTGTTTATTTTGCCACTACTCAACACCGGAAAGATTTAATTGAAACAGCTGTAAAAGAAAAAACTCACTTAGCCGAAACTATTAATGAAACCTTAGCTTCGCCAGTTTGGATTTACAGATTGGCTTTAGTTCCGGGGATGGAAAGAGCTTTTATTGAAGAGGTGGCCGGCTTTAAAGATGTCAAATATATCCGAGTGGTGAGCCCTGACGGGACTATTTATAAAAGCAGTATTGAAGGAGAGTGGGGAGAGATTATTAAAGACCCAGACATTTATAAAGTGGCCAGCAGCCGGAAAGAGATAGTTAAAGACCAGATTTTTGAAGAGGAGGAAATAAAAGTGATTATCTATCCTGGCTACCAAGATAGAACTATTTGGGTCGCCTTTTCCTTGGGAGGGGTTAAAGAAGCAGTTCAAAAAATATGGGTTCGAGATATGGCAATGATTTTAGGATCATTGTTGTTTTTTATTCTGGTTCTATTCGCTCTTTTGAGGAGCATTATTAATCCCTTAAAGGAGATGCGAGAGGTTTGTGAGGACGTAGGGGAGGGGGATTTAGACGTAAAAATGGAGGTTGAATCCAAAACGGAAATTGGGGAATTAGCTGATACTTTTAATCACACTATTAAAGAATTAAAAAGATCAAAAGAGGCCTTGGAGGAGGCTAAGGGAACCTTGGAGGTAAAAGTGGCGGCTAGAACCAAAGAGCTAAAAGAATTAACTGATAATTTGGAAGAAGAAGTGAAAAGAAGAACCAGAGAGGTTTACGACAGAATGGAAGAATTAGAAAAAATCCAAAGGTTAACTGTCGGCAGAGAGTTGAAAATGATTGAACTGAAAAAAGAGATTAAAAGATTAGGAGAAGAGCCAAAAAATATAAAAAAGAAAAAGGTCAAAGAGGATAAATCCTCTTTTCCACCTTCGCTTCCATAAACGGAAGCTCGGTCAATGAAGATTTTAATTGCATATTATTCAAGAACTGGAGAAACAGAGAAAGCGGCCGAATCTTTGGAAAGCGAGTTTAAAAAACGCGGCCACTCGGTTAGCATTGAAAAAGTAAAACCAGCAAAAGAACACAGTTCTTGGTCTTGGTTTTTGATTAGAATGTTCAAAGGAGAGTGCCCAATTAAAGAGCCCGTCATCAAAGATGTTTCTGACTATGATGCTATTTGTTTTGGCAGCCCTAATTGGACCCGCCTTTCTCTGCCGATGGCCAGGTACCTTAGAGAAATTGAAGGGTTGAAATATAAAAAAGTGGGATTTTTTTCTACCACTTTTTTGTGGCCGCCCCTTGAATGGTATATCTTCTCAGCTTATTTGCTTGATTTAACTTTTTCGACAATTGTCGAAAAAAAAGGAGGAAGGGTTATAGATAGCATTATGTTCTCCAGTTATTTTAAAAAGTGGGAATTCAATTCTGAATATGGGAAAAATCTTATTAAAAAATTTTGCGATAAAGTTGAAGTTTCCATTACTTCGTTCAAAGAATATGCTTTGGACCAGAAAGAGGTTGAAGGGACTCGCCTTTTAATTATAATTTTTTCTTCTTTTTTGTTTCTTTCTTTTATTTACCAAGGGTTGGTCAGTATCTTCTGGAGGCCGGTCCTTAGCTGGCCTCAGTATCTCTATTTGCTTGCTTTGGGATTTATTACTTATCTGTTGCTAATGATAATAATGCAGAGAAGGCTTTTAGTTTTTTTAGGAAAGTATTTAGTTGGGGTCTCTTTAGCCATTGGTTGGACTCTAATGATTTATTTTTTAACGCCAATCTTGGGACGACCTATAATCCTGGGATATGTTTTGCTTTTTATATTCATTAGTTTCTTTCGAGAATTGAAAACAGTTTTATTTACCGGATTAGTCGCCGCTTTAGGTTATCTTTTTCTATTTTTCAATTATTCCCAAAAAGAAGTGCTTCATCCTGGTATAGATTTAGCCCTTCTTTTTTTGAGTGTCGCTGTAATCAGCTTTATTACTCAGAGCCTCCAAAGGTATTATCTGGGCTTGTTGGAAACCCAGGAGGATATAGAAAAAGCTCGCGCTTCTTTGGAAGAAGAGGTGGCGATTAGAACTAAAGAGTTAAGAGAGTTAGCTGGTAGTCTTGACGAGCAAGTGAAGCAAAGAACTAAAGCCCTTCAAGAAAAAGTAGAAGAACTGGAGAAATTCCACAGGTTAGCTGTAGGTCGGGAACTAAAAATGATTGCCCTAAAAGAAGAAATAGAAAAACTTAAAAAGAAGAATTAAAATGGCTAAAAAGATAATATGCCCAAGCCCGTTCGTAAAACAATAGAGGAATATAAAAAGTATATCAGCAAGGGACTGGAAGAGTTAACGCCATTTTTTTAAAAATTTCCCAGGGCGACTTTTCTGCTGAAATTAAAATCCCAGAAAAGGAAGATGGATTCACTCTTAAAAGGGGAAAAGAAAGACTGAAAAAAGAATTAAAGAAATAAAAAGGTCGAGAGGAATAATCATAAAAAATTGATTATCATAAATTTATGGCAAATAGTCAAATTACTAAAGAGGAAATCAAGAAAATAATGGAAGTTCCGGGCAAGGTAAGAGGGCAGGTGTTTTTAACCGATTTAGGCTATGTAAAGGAGAAAAAAGGCCAAAAAGGAGTAGAGCTTTTAAAAAAGAAAATAAAAGAATGGGGTATCCCCATAGATTATGAAAAAGCAAAACCCATGGAATGGTACCCAGCGGGCTTTAGAGTTATTTCTTTGTTAGCAATCAAAGAGATTTTTGGTTGGGGAGATAAAGAAATTTTTGACTTAGGGAACAATGCTCCTAAGTATTCTTTTATTGTTAAAATACTGATGAAATATTTTCTTTCTTTTGAAAGATCTTCTAAAGAAAGTCCAAAATATTGGGAAAAGCACTATACGGTAGGAAAATTAGAATTCTGTGGGATTAATGAAAAAGAGAAATACGCCATTTATCGTCTTAAAGGTTTTAAAATCCATCCCGTTTTATGTCCCCTCTACGCTGGCTATTTCCTTCGAATCGCTCAGTACGTTTTAAAAAGCGAGAAAATAACCATTAAAGAAACTAAATGTATGTTTAAAGGGGATCCTTATCATGAGTATGTGATAAGGTGGAAATAAAAATGGTCAGAAAGAAAATAACTCCAATAAAAGAGGAGCTTCAAAGAACCAAAGAAGATTTGGCAGATTTAGAGATGTATATTGAAGACTTCTCTTCTTTTTTACCCTTAGCGGTTTGCACCTTAAACCCCCTAGAAATTATTATTGACATTAATCAGGCCTTTCAAGATTTAACTAGTTACAGCCTTACAGAAATAATTGGAGAGTCTCTAGAGAGGATCTTTTTAGAAAAAAAAGAGGCAAAAAGCCTTTTAAATAAAACTCGGGAAAAAAGAATGGTAAGGACTGAAGAGCTAACCTTAATTTCTAAAGAGGAAAAGAAAATTCCGGTAAGAGTCTTCGTTTCAGTCAGAATAGATGAAAAAGGGAATTTTATTGGATATTTTCTAACTTTAGCTGATATTACTGAAGTTAAGAAATTTCAAGAAAAGACAGAAGAAAAAGTAAAAAGACGAACAAAAGAGCTAGAAGGATCAAGGATGGCCTTAATGAATATGCTAGAGGATGTAGAGGAGTCGAGGAAGGCTTTGACTAATGTTTTGGAGGATGTTGACGAGGCTCGAAAAAGAGCTGAAGAAGAAAGGGATAAAACCAAAGCCATTATTACCAACTTTGCTGATGGATTGGTGGTTTTAGAAAAGGGAAATAGAATATCGCTGATCAACGCCGAAGGGGAAAGATTATTAAACGTTAAAACAAAAGAAATAGAAAACAAAACCCTGAGCGATCTTTCTAATCCTCCAGCGATAAAAAAAATAGCTGAGTTAATTAGAAAAACCAAAGACGAAGGCCTTTTTAGAAAAGAGCTTTCCTTCAAAAAACCGGCTGAGCGAGTTTTAGAAATAACCAGTATTTCTTTAGCTTCGAGAGAAGAAGCGGTAATTATCTTGCACGATATCACTCGGGAAAAATTAATTGAAAAAATGAAAACAGAATTTGTTTCTCTAGCCGCTCACCAACTGAGGACCCCCCTTTCAGCAATCAAGTGGACTTTAAAAATGTTATTAGAGGGAGATCTTGGCAAGATTACCGACGAGCAGCAAGACTTTATTCAGAAAACTTACAATTCAAACGAAAGAATGATTTCTTTAATCAACGACCTTTTAGATGTTACCCGGATTGAAGAAGGCAGATATCTTTATAAGCCAGCTTTAACTCAACTAGAAAATATAGTTCAGTTTGTCGTCAATTCTCTGAAAGAGGAAATAAAAAGAAAAAGAATAAAGTTTGAATTTAAAAAACCTAAAGAAAAGTTGCCCAAAGTTAAGGTGGATGTCGAGAAAATTAGATTGGTTATTAATAACCTTTTAGATAACGCTATTAGATATACTCCCACGGGAGGGAAAGTGACAATTTCCCTAAAACATGGTAAAGAGAAAGTAGAGTTTTCAATAAAAGATACTGGCGTAGGAGTTCCCGAAGACCAAAAAAATCGTGTTTTTGCCAAGTTCTTTCGGGGAGCTAATGTGATGAGAATGGCCACCGAAGGAACGGGCTTAGGGCTTTTTATTGCCAAAAACATCATTGAGGCCCATGGCGGAAAAATCTGGTTTGAATCAACAGAAGAAAAAGGAACTACTTTCTATTTCACCCTTCCTGTGAAAAAGGAGTTCGCAGAATTCTTAAAAGAATTTTAAGGATTCTTCTTTCACGAAGCCCCTGTGGGGCTGAGTAAAGATGAGCTGAAAGCTCATCGCCTCTACAAGGCTCGGCAATCAAAGATTTTAGAAAATCTTTTCAACCGAGCATCTGTGGACGTTCGGTGTTTGCAGAATTTCTCAGAGAGTTTTAAAATAAAAAAAAGAGCTATGGCCCAAAAAATGAGAAAAATTTTGCTGATAGAAGATGAAGAAATTATGATCAACCTTCTTCAGAAGAAACTAGTCCGAGAAGGCTATGAAGTTTCGGTAGCCCGAGACGGAGAGGAGGGTCTAAAAACGATGGAGGAAGTAAGGCCCGATCTTGTTTTGCTTGATATTATTATGCCTAGATTGGGCGGGTTTGAAGTAATGGAAGAAATGCAAAAAAACAAGGAATTGAGAAAAACTCCGGTTATTGTTATTTCTAATTCTGGTCAACCGGTAGAACTTGACCGAGCCCAAAAATTAGGAGCCAAAGATTGGTTAGTCAAAACTGAGTTTGATCCTCAAGAAGTAATAGATAAAGTTAAAAAACAAATAGGCTGAATTTTTAATAAATCAAAATTCAATTTATGAATAAAATTTTGATAATAGAAGATGATAAATTTCTCAGGGAGTTAATTGCCCAGAAGCTGACCAAAGAGAATTTTGAGGCTTCTGAGGCGGTGGATGGAGAAGACGGAATCAAAAAAATAAAAAGCGAAGAGCCCGATTTGATTTTGCTTGATTTAATCTTACCTGGCATCGATGGATTCGAAGTGTTGTCGCGGATGAGAGGAGACCCTGCCTTAGCCGTTATTCCGGTGATTATTCTTTCTAATCTTGGTCAAAAAGAAGACGTAGAAAAAGGGCTAAAGCTGGGAGCAGTCGATTATTTAATTAAAGCCCATTTTACTCCCGGAGAAATTATTGATAAAATTAAAGCTGCCCTAAAATAATATATGCCTTTACCAATACTTGCTCTCCTTGTTGCCATAGGCTGTTGTTTAAACTTTATAATTGCTGGATTTTTTGGTGTAAGATTTTTGAAGTCTTACCAAAAAAATAAATCACCAAGAATAAAGCATCTAAGCCTATTTTTTATCTTTATAGCTGTTTTCCTTTTTTTCTCCACCCTCCCTCATGTTTTTGGAGTAGGTGATGCGGTAGGATTATTTTCAATTTCAATTTTTAAACCTTTTCTTCCTTCGATTGGAATTTGGTCTTCTATTATCGGCTATGTTTTTCTCTTTTTGTCTTTAGCTTTTTTTATTACAATTCCAATTTCTTTATCTAAATTTTCAGATTATAAAAAATCATTTTTCTCTTTAGTAATTATCTTAGGAATAATCTTTACGATTATTAACCTCTTTGGTGAAAAAAAACTAATAACTGATCCATTTACCCAGGCTAATGTTGTAGCCTTAAGCCCTTCGATGCTCTGGCTTTTAATGGTCGCTTTGGCAGTATCCTTAGTTCCGTTTTTGATAATTTCTATTGCCGAAATAATTAAAAATGTTTCTCCAGCAATAAAAACTCGGGCAGCTTTATTTACCTTAGGATTGTTAATGATAGTGGCTAGAATCATTTCCCATGATTTTCTTCACGGCATTATTCTTCACGTGACCTGGGACCTTCTTTGTTCTATTGGATTAATTTTAATAGGAGTAGGAATTTATTTTGTGAAGCTCAAAAAAGAAGAGTTCCCGCTTAAAAAGCAACCCAATGAATAATTACAAATGCAAAAGGAATAAGTATGCCTGAGCTTCCGGAAGTGGAAACCACAGCTAGAGAATTAAAAAAAAAGGTCCTGGGAAGGACCTTTCTTGATGTTTGGACAGATTTTCCAAAAATGATCCGTCTTCGCCAAGGCTACGGCGGACAAGTAAAAAAAACTTTCGAGCAGTTTAAAAAAGAAATAAAAGGAAGGAAAATTAAGGATATTAAAAGAAGAGGGAAAAACATCCTTTTTGAGCTCTCTGGGAGCAAAACCTTATTAGTCCATCAAAAGCTTACCGGTCACTTTCTTTACGGAAAATGGGAAAAGCAAGGCGATAAGTGGAAGCCGTCCTCCGGCCCTCTCTCAGAAAAAATTAACACCTATATCCATTTATTATTTACCCTGGATAATGGCCAAATGTTGGCCCTCTCTGACTTAAGGAAATTTGCCAAAGTGGAATTATGGGGCACTAATCAATTAAAGGGATCTGAAGCATTAAAAAGCTTAGGACCGGAGCCCTTAGATAAATCTTTTACTTTCAAAAAGTTTAAAGAAATTCTAAAAAATAAAAAAGGAAAAATTAAACAAGTTTTAATGAACCAAGCCGTGGTTGCCGGTATTGGCAATATTTATTCTGATGAGATTCTTTTTAAGGCTAAAGTTCATCCTTTCAAAAACGTCCCAAAGTTGTCAGAGGCAGAGCTTAAGAAGATTTATCAGGCAATAAAGAAAATTCTCCCTTTAGCTGTTGAACTCCAAGGAGAGTCTATCTCTGATTATCGGGTGCTTTCGGGAGAGAGAGGGCTTTTCGATAAAGCTCGAAAGGTTTATCGGAGAGAGGGCGAAAAATGTAACCGTTGCGGAACAAAAATAAAAAGAGCAAAAATCGGTGGCAGGAGCGCTCATTTTTGCCCTCAATGCCAAAAGGAATGATTATTTTTCTTTACGGTCCGGACACTTATCGGTCGCGGCGGAAATTAAACGAGATAATAGAACAATACAAAAAAATTCACAAAAGTGGATTAAATTTAAGATGCTTTGACGGTGAAAGTTTAGATTTCCAAGATTTTAAAGATGAAATCCAGTCCGTTTCAATGTTTGCTGAAAAGAAATTAATAATTTTGAGAAACACAATTAAAAACGAAAAAGGGTTTAAAGATAGTTTTCTGGCCGAAATTAAAAGATTTGTTAATTCAGACGATGCGATTCTATTTTACGAAGAAAAAGAAATGCCTAAGGGGGATTCTTTAGCTAAAATTCTCAAAAAAGCTGGAAAATCTCAAGAATTTAAATTATTAGAAGGTCAGCAGTTAAAGAATTGGGTGAGAAAAGAGTTTGCTGGCTACCGGGCAGAAATTAATTCGGGAGCCGTAGAAAAACTTATTGATTCAGTTGGCAACGACCTATGGCAACTTTCAAACGAAATAAAAAAACTAGTTGACTACAAAAATAAGAAAAAAATTGAAACTAACGACATCGAACTTTTAGTTAAGCCTAAAATTGAGACAGATATTTTTAAAACCATTGACTCCCTCGCCTCAAAAAACAAAAAACAAGCCCTAGAGTTAATTCACAGGCATCTCCAAAAAGGAGAGCATCCTCTCTATCTCCTTTCAATGATTAATTTTCAGTTTCGAAATCTATTAACCATTAAGAATCTCAGTGAAAAATATCAATCTCCCTACGCCCTCTCGAAAATCACCCATCTCCATCCCTATCTTGTGAAAAAGAATTACACTCAGGCTCAAAAATTTTCCCTAGGAGAATTAAAAAAAATCTACCAAAAAATATTTGAGGTAGATCTATCTGTAAAGACTGGGAGATTAGGGCCCGAGGCTGCTCTCGATTTGCTTATTGCTGAGATTTAGAAACCAGTTTGGTAATTCTTGATTTTTTTCTAGTTGCCGTATTCTTTTTAATCAATCCAGTTTTAGCAGCTTTATCCAGTAGTTTATAAACTTGGGGCAAAAGCTTTTTTGTCTCGGCAATTTTCTTTTCCGATATCAAATTGCTGACCTCTTTTAAGAGGTTTTTTAATTTTCTCTTTTTGGGAAGATTTCGGGCTCTCCGCCTTTGGCTCTGACGGAGGGCTTTTTTAGCTGATCTAGTGACTGGCATATATTCCTCTTTTACCACTTTTAATATCTTTTATCAACCCTTCGATAGGCTCAGGGTTGATCCTGAGTTAATCGAAGGATCAAGTCGCGGATTTCAGCTGCCCTCTCAAAATCTAAGTTTTTGGCAGCCTCCTTCATTTCTTTTTCTAAGAGTTTAACATCTTGAATTGTCCCAAACTCAGAAGCAACCTGCTTTTCTTTAAAAATAAATGGCCAAGTTCTGATTTCCTTAATAACTGGTTGAGGAATTATTTTATATTTTCTATTAAAAGCTTCTTGGATTTTTCTCCTTCTAGAAACTTCTTGGATAGCAGCCCTCATAGATTGAGTCATTTTATCTGCGTAGAGAATAACATGACCTTCCAGATTTCGAGCAGCTCTCCCCATGGTCTGAATTAAAGTAGTTTCATTTCTCAAAAAGCCTTCTTTGTCGGCATCTAAAATTATCACTAAAACCACCTCCGGAAGATCCAAGCCTTCTCTTAAAAGATTAATTCCTACTAAAACATCATATTTTCCCTCTCTCAAATCTTTAAGAATCTGAGGTCTTTCTAAAGTTTTAATTTCCGAGTGCAAATAATGAGTTTTTATCCCTTCTTCAGCCAAATAATCAGAGAGGGATTCAGCCAACCTCTTAGTTAAAGTAAGAACTAAAATTCTTTGTTTCTTTTTAGTTCTTTTTTTAATTTCTTCAATTAAATCTTTGACTTGATTTTTGGTTGGTCTTGTTTCAACCGAAGGTTCTAAAAGCCCGGTGGGTCGGACTAATTGTTCGACAATATACCTGCCTGCCGGCAGGCAGGCTTTTTGCTTTTCATATTCCCCTGGGGTAGCTGAGACATAGATTACCTGATTTATCCTTTTTTCAAACTCTTGGGAGGTCAGAGGTCGATTATCAACAGCTGAAGGTAATCTAAATCCATATTCGATTAGAGTTTTTTTTCTGGCTCTGTCTTGAGTCGCCATGGCTCTTAATTGCGACAAGGTTATGTGAGATTCGTCAATAAAAATGAGAAAATCTTTAGGGAAATAATTAATTAGGGCAAAGGGGGCTTGGCCTGGTTTTCTGAATTCCAAATGGCGGGAGTAATTTTCAACTCCGTGGCAATAGCTACTTTCCTTTAACATCTCTAAGTCGTAATTAGTTCTTTGTTCTAATCTCTGAACTTCTAGTAACTTATTTTTTCCCCTTAGTTTTTTTAATTGCTCCTGTAATTCTAGCTTAATATTTTCAATAGCTATGCCTAATTTATCTTGGGGAGTAGTCCAAAAGTGAGCAGGAAATAATTGGAATTTAGAATGTAGAATATTGAAAGTAGAGTTAAGACTTGGTCGGGATGCTGAAAGTTTGTTAATTTCATCGCCAAAGAACTCTACTCTTAAAATTTCTTGGCCAGTGACTAAATAAATATCGATAATATTTCCGCGGACCCTAAAAATGCCGGGTTTGAAATCAAAGTCATTTCTCTGATATTGGAGATTGGTTAAATAAGAAATAAAATCTTTCCTTTTTATTTTCTGGCCAGGTTTAACTTCTAAAGCAACTTTTTGATAATCTTCTGGCGAGCCAATGTTGTAAATACAAGAAACTGAAGCCACCACAATTACATCATTCCTAGACAAAACATCTTGAGTAGTCGCATGCCTCAATCTGTCAATTTCTTCGTTAATTTTGGCATCTTTTTCAATATAAGTATCAGTTTGAGGGATATAAGCTTCGGGCTGATAGTAATCATAATAGGAAACGAAATAGTGGACTGCGTTATCGGGGAAAAACTCTTTAAATTCCTGATAAGTTTGAGCGGCTAAAGTTTTATTATGGGAAATAACTAAAACTGGCCTTTGGGCTTTCTCAATCACTTTAGCTATAGTGAAGGTTTTTCCCGAGCCAGTTACCCCCAAAAGCACCTGATGTTTTACTCCAGATTTTAAGTTTTTAGTTAATTTTTCAATTGCCTGGGGTTGATCTCCAGTTGGTTTATACGAGGATTTTAATTGGAACATACATTTAAATTTAACTTATATTTTTCCTTTATTCAAGATTGGGTTAAAATATAGACATGATAAAGGATTTACTTAAAAAAATCATCCCTTCCTTTTTGCTTGATTGGTATCATTTCTTCCTAGCTTTTTTGGGAGCAGTTTTGTATGGCTTTCCTTCAAAAAAACTGAAAGTAATCGGAGTGACCGGGACTAATGGCAAATCAACTGTAGTGCATTTAACAACTAAAATTTTAGAGGAGGCTGGCTATAAGGTGGCCTCTTTGTCTTCAATTAACTTCAAAATTGGTGAGAAGGTCTGGTCCAACAAGTTAAAAATGACCATGCCTGGCCGCTTTCGCATCCAGAAGTTCTTAAGACAAGCAGTTAACGCTGGTTGCCAACGCCTGGTTTTAGAAGTAACTTCTGAGGGCATTAAACAGTATCGTCATAAATTTATTGATTTTAATGTTGCTGTATTTACCAATTTAACTCCAGAACATATCG
>ASKX01000009.1 GCA_000398025.1 Candidatus Paceibacter normanii SCGC AAA255-P19
TTGTTCTGGCTTTTTGGCCCACTATCTCAGCCATTGCCGCTACCGGCTCAGCTGATGATATGACTGTTTCCAGTCAGACCATTAAGGCCTCCAGCGACAACACAGCTGTCATTGGTATTACTTTAATTGGTGATGGCTCCGAAACCTTAACCTCCATTGATGCCTATATTATGGATGTGGGTACGGTTAACTTTGCCACTTCTGATTTGGCCAGCACCCCTAATGGCATAGCCATTTATGAAGATGATGGCGGGTCAGATGACGTGCTTGACGGAACAGATACTTGCGTAAGTGATGCCGGATTTAGCTGGACCGGCTTGAAAGCCACCATCACAGCTGATGCCAGCACCACTTTACCCACTTCCTCTACTGGTTTGTGGGATTATTTTATTACTATTAAAACCAGCGGTACTATTGCCCATGGCGACGACTTTAAAGTGAGATTGACATCAAGTGCTATTACTACCTCCAGTAGCAGCCCAACTATTACCCAGACCGACACTAACACCATTACCGCTGATACAATTATTCCTACTGATCCTGTTGGCGGCAGCATTACCGTAACGGAAAATGTGGCCGGAGTAGTTGATACTGTTACTGGAGCAGCTGGAGCAGTAGAAAATAATGCCTATGTAAGGGTTTATGCCACTAATACCACTTCTGGCACTTTAATTGGTTCAACTTCAGCTGCGGCTGATGGTTCTTTTTCCGCTTTCTCTATTGGTGATGGAACCGGCATACATACAGGTTCAGCCACTGCCAACAACAACCAGACCTCTAATAATATTTATGTTTTCGCAGTGGATGCGGCTGGTAATGAAAGCGCTTCTTCAGCAACTGAAACTAATGACGTTACTGATCCTGAAGTTTTATATACTTATTCAGCAGATTCAGATAGTGATGGCGACATTGATGCTATGGACATCACCTTTACCGAAGCGGTTGATGACTCAACTGTGGTTATTGGCCAATTTGAATTAGACAATGATGCTACCAATAATGCGACTGGTGAGGAGGTTTGTTCAGGTTCCTCATCTACTGTTGGTTTCTATTACAGTGGTGGTCACCAAGTTGGTGCAGAGGCGACAGCTGACAATGAATACTTTAGAGTGACAGCCACTAGTGGAATTGCCGGTACCGAAAAAGCTTATTTACATATCAATGGTAACGCCATCCAGGATATGAAAGGTAACTGGCTTTACATAGTAGATGAGGCCGGCACGGAAGTTGATGCGGCAAAGCCCGTGATGACTTCAATTACCCAAACTTCCTCTGGCACCTACGGTTCGGTTACCGGCTACAACCAAATTGCCTTTGTTTATTCAGAAGCCCTGAGAATTGATATTGATGATGGCAATGGGACTCTTGACGCTGGGGACTTAGTGGCTGATGGTAATGCTGCTTCTACCTCAGCCATCGGTAATATTGATGCCGACACTTCCATTGAAGCAATTGGTAATTCTGCTGCCGACGGTGTTTTGGATGAAAACGCTGACACCGATCACAATTTGGCCCTTTCTGCAGACGGCGCAACCTTGACCTGGACAGTGGCTGCAGCCAACGCCGGCTATTTGAGCGTAGCCACTTCAGATTTTGACGGCGTCTTTTCGCCCGATGGTAACAATTTAGTAGTTTCGGCGGCTGGAGGCCTTAATGGTCTGACTGGAAACAGTCATATCATCAGCTGAGCCGGTAGCGGCAATGGCTGAGATAGTGGGCCAAAAAGCCAGAACAAGAAAACTGAAAAGGACTGTCCAAGTAGCAATTCTGGACAGAGATTTTTGTTTTTGAGATTTTACTCATGATTTTATTTTTTTTAGCCGCAAAGGATTAAATCCTATTCGAAATCGACCGCGAATAGGAAAAAATCTTTAGCGGCATTAAAATTAATTAATTGGCTAATAATATTTTTCGACAAAATTTTTGAGCTTAGTTAGCTTTATAAATTATACCAGAATTAAAAAAACAAAAGAAGCTGTCAAGCTGTGGAAAACTATTTCACAGATTATTCACCTAAAATTTCGTTAATTTTTGCCCGAGTTTTTTGACCAAAATAACCGGTTCCTTCAGTCAAGCTAATGGGAGCTAAAATATCTTCAGCGTATTTTTCTTGAAATCTTTTTACTGCTTCCTTAGTCAAAGTTAAAAAATTTCCGGTTACTAGACCTTCGGGATAAATCTCCGGCCCCAGATTTTTTAAGAGTTCTTGAAGACAGCTAACTTCCGGATTATCTTTCATTCCGTAATAAAGGTCTCTTCCAAATTTCTGGCAAGAAAGAGGTTCTCCAGTTGAGCTTTCACTACCGCCCAACAATTGGGAAAGTTCTGTTCTTAATTCGGCCAATTCTTTTTCCAAAGCAGCGATTTTCTCTAAAAGCTCCTGGATTCTCTTGGTTTGGGTTTGATTGTTAGAAGGTTTTTCTTCTGAAGTAGGACTCTCTTCCGATTCTCCGATGGTTGAGGCCTCCCAGAAAAAAGGAATAGAAAGTTCAGTAGAAGAAAATCCGGAGATTTTACTTTGGACTGAAGGAATAATGGCTACTGAAGCTACTTTTGTTCTAAATCCGGGCACTAAAATCTCTCCTCGCTGCAACTCATTGAGTTTTAAAAAAGAAACTTCCTGCCAATTACCCAGCAAATCCTGAGCAATATAGGGTACCTTAAATAAATTTTCCGGATTGCCAATGAACTCAATTTTTAAGGTTCCGCCGCCGCCGGTAAAGCGGTACCAATTGCCTGCCCAATTCTTGCTGTTGTCGGTCATAGCCAAAGTACTCTCGCCGGCAAAAGGCAAAAAGTTTATTGAAGGGGTAATGTAAAGGTTTTTTAAATTTTCATTTTTATAACAGTATTTTTCGCCCAACTGACAGTTGTGGACTAAAACGGCAATGGTCCAATCGGTAAATACTTGAGAAAAATCTTCTTCAAAACCGTTTTCAGATAAAGCTTCGTTTATTGAAGCGATGCCGGTTTTTTTTGACTGCAAAGAATCAACTAAAATTTCAATGCCATAATGGTCAACTAAATACTGGATGAAAAGGTTAGCTGCGCCATAATCTGCTTCTTTGCCCTGCCACTCAGTTAAAGAATCTGAGGGATTTTTCAAAAAAACCTGGACTCTGGCCTGCAGATTGCTGCCTTGATATTTATCGTCATGGCCCAATAAGGTAGGAGAGTATTCTGCCCTTGCTTCATTCAGCCAAACTTCTTCAGTAACTCCTTTGATTTTTTCTTTTTGATTGAAAGTGATTAAATGGGTAAACTCTTGGGCCAAAAAAGTTTTCATCAAGGGGTCGGTGATAAAATTAGCGTTTAAATAAACCATTTCCCTTTGATTGGAGCTGGGTAAGATTAGCCGAGAATATTCATCCCCAGAATTAAAATAACCCTTGGCCATCTTTTTCATTGGGTGAAATAAAATAGTAATCCTTTCATCATTATCAATTCCCGGTTTCCATTCTGAACCATAAGTGGCAGTTAAAGTGGGATAGATTTTATTTTTAAATTCTTCTTCCAAAGCGAGCAGAGAATCTTCTGCTTCTTTTTGAGAATCTTCGTCAAGTTCCTGCCACCAATCTTTATCAATATAAAAATGGCTGTTGGGAGTGATTCTAAATAAAAAAGCGGTGATTTCTTCTTTCCCTTCCAAGTCATAAGTTGAATCAACAAAAAAATTAACTTCGCTTTTAGCAACCGCCGAAACAAAAAGGGGCAAAAGTAAAAATAAAAAACAAATTAAAACCAGCTGTAATTTTTGAAACATCAATTTAATTCTATCAGATTCTTTAAAAAACAAAAAGCCACCCGAGAGGGTGGACTTTTTGTTCTCCCACAAGGAAAGGAGTGTTTTGAGTTTCAACTCAGAATTAGTAGCTTAGAGTGTTGCCGTTAATTCGGTAGGAATCAGAGATATCTATCACAGCGTCTGCTCCAGCGCCACCATTGTCAGAATCAAGACAAATGGCTCGACCAGCGACACCGCCGCTGGTAGTAGCAAGAAGTGTACCAGCCGTGACTGTTCCAGTAGCACCGTACGTGGCAGCTAAGTTAATGTAATCCCATCTTAGACCACCAAGGGTAGTAGCTGCTACTTGATCAGCAAGACCACCTAACCATTGACCATCACCTTTGGTACCTTCAATGAAAACTCCAGCTGTTCTGGTCTGTGTACCAGTACCAGCTCTAACTGCTGAAGTATTACAATTAACTTCGAAAGTAACCGTTCCGGCAGCAGAAATCTCAACCGGTGTGGTGAAGACAAAGGTCAAATTGGTTCCTGAATTAGTTCTGAGGCCAGAAGCTGATACCAAAAAGAAGGTATCAACAGCTGTGGTGCCATACTGGGCATAGAGCGTACCTGTCTGATCAACGTCATTAATCTGAACTTTCCAGTCGTAGATGCCACCATTGTTGGCAGCAGCGGCTAAGGTAACAGTTTTACCTATACCAATTGCACCACCCGTACCAGCAACAGCGGTAACGTATTCACTGACGCCATTCATCGCAGCTACAACACCAGCTGTGGTATCAGTGGTGTTATCAAATGTCTCTAAAGTAGTAGAGCCACTAGTAACAGTCACTTTAATACCGGAAGTTCCAGGGGCTGCGGTAGTAACAGTGTAGGTGTCTTCAAATCCAGGGATAGCAGTAAAGGCTACTGTGCCAGCGGTGCCGGTTAAGGTACCAGTATGAGCTGAAGCAGCGTCATAAGAACCACTGGTACTCCAAGAAATGGCTTTGACCAGTAAAGGTCTCTGACCGTCTGCTTTAACGTCAAACTTGGCAATATCCTGACCAGACTGCGGTGATTGTGTTCCGCTTAATGAACCAGCATTTAAGGTAATGACTGGCTCAACGTCATGGAGCAGCATCCGGTTGCTAGCAAAAGCAACCTGAGCTGGAACAGTACCAGCCGCGGCTCTTACTGGAACAATCCATCCTGGAACAGTTCCACCGCCGCTTGCGGTTACAGGAGAAATACAAGCATTGTCAGTAGCTAAAGTCAAGGTGCTACCAGCACCAACGCAGGTGTAGTAGGTGGTGGTTTCAGTAAAACCATTGACGGTATCAACAAAGTCACCATCACCATTGGCGTCAACTCTAACAGGTACAGGAGCTAGCGCTGTGCTAGTGGCAAATTGTCCAATGTTATAGACAGTAAAGACACCTGGGGCAGCAACGGTATAGGAGGTGTAAACACCACCGTATTGGGTGGTTACTCCGCCTGTTCCGGTATATTCAGCATAAACCGGAGAGGCAAAAACCTTAGCTCCTTGAGTCATAGCAGTGGTGGAATTGACGTCCAACTCAACTACTAGACCAGCAGATACTCCTTTAGATATGGACAAAGCTAAACCAGCAAAGCCAACCTGGCCATTAACCGGGTCAGCCGGACCAGCTAAAACCGTACCATCTGACTTCTTCAAGGTAACATTAGTAATGTTACCAGTAGAAGCGGTAATCACACTGGCAGGATAGGTGTACTCCTTAACCCCGACGTAAAGCTTGTCCAGGGTTAAAGTTTCAACTCCATCAGCTGAAGCCTTAAATTGGAAGATTTTGTTAGACAAAGAACCAGCAGGCAAAACTGCCTTAATTGGAGTATTTGTCGTATCAACTTCCAGAGTTAAGCTTCCGCCGGAAGAAACCACCACGGTTTGCCCATTCTGGAAAGCTGGTGAAGTTACCGTAGCTCCAGATTCAGCGCCGGTAGCGGCAATAGTCGCTATTTTGGTCAAGGTAGCATCAGTTCCGGTAGTAGTGCCAACGCTAGCGTAAACATCAATCACTTTCTGACCACCAGCTGGGACAGCTAAAGCCATGCTAACCGTGTTAGCTACGGTAGTAGCTGGGCTAGCAATAGCTGAACCCAAAAGGGTGTCACCGGTCTTTAGCTGAACGTTAGTGTAAGGGCCTCCGTTAAATGCACTGGCAGCGCCCGATCCAGTTAAGGTAAGGGCCAAGCTGGTAATATTGACGTTTTCCACTGCAGTTGCCTGCAAGACGAAAGAGCCAATCTTAGCTTCAGTGGCTCCCCCAACAATAGTTTGGGCAGGAACCGAAGCATTTATAGCTAAAGCTAGGACAACCGCCTCAACGGTTAAGCTGTTGGCCGGAGCACTGACATTAAAACCAAAACTAGTGGTGTCAGAAGCAGTGTAGTAGTCCTTGGTAGATAATCTCTTGCCGTAAAGCTCAGTGATGTAGACCTGGTAAGTGTCGGTGTTAAGAGCTGCAGAAGAAACGTCACCAACAAAGGATAAGGTTTCAGTAGTGCCAGCTTCAATAGTTTGGTAATTGGATAAAGTAATCTTGGTCCAATCACCGGCCGTAGCACCAGTAGGAGCGCTTGTCTTATAATTGGCGCTGCCTCCAGCCACACTATAAAGAATAGTGCCGGCTGAATCCTGAACTGTCAAAGTGCCGGTTAAGGCAGTGGTCACATTCTGAACACAGTAGTAGAAGCTTCTTAACTCAAAGTCCTCACCAAAGGCCTTAACGTCAAACTTAGCCAGAACAACATCTTTACCTCCTTGGGCAATTTTACCGCTTCGGGAATCAACTGATTTGGAAACAGTCACTGTCCCTGCGTTAATAGTTACCCGGTTGGTAGCAGCCGCCGTTGGCAAAGTTGAACCAGTCAAAATTCCATAACCAGAGGTGGCTCCTTCGGCCACTAAGTCGTAGGACTCCATCAACCTGAGGTCAATGGTATTACTACTTCCTCCAAGAACATCAAGCTTAATGCTTAAATCCTTGGAAGTTCCTCTTTCAACAGTGTAGGCCGGGTCAAGAGTGAAGGTAACATACTTGTCAACAGCTGCGGTAGCCGTGGCAATAGTGTTGCCACTAGGATCAGTCAAGATAAGATTGCCATAATCAGCGTCGTTAGCATTGCCATTGTTGTACAAAACTAATTGGCTAACGTTAGCATCCTCATTACCGCCAGTTTCCGTAATTCGGAACTTGGTGGCTAAGTGACCAGTGGCTCCCACGTCAGCCGTAGAGGCACCGGGAGTCTGAAGAGTAACCGTAACTGTAGCTATATTAGCACCGGTGGTCAAGCTGAAAACACTACCTGCAATCGGGAAGGTTCCCGAAACTTCAGAGGTAGTGGTAATATCAGCTGCCGCGGCAACGCTAAATTTCATTGTCCCGGTAACAGCTGCAGCAGCAGTGTTTACTTTAACAGTAACTGAGGCAGTTGTTCCAGCAGCTACAATAATTGGGTTTGTAGTAAAGACTAAACTAGCCGTATTGTCAGCACTTAGAGAGCTAACGAAATTACCGTGGCGAACACCATCAGCGTCAAAAACCGCAATACCAGCGATATTGGTATTAGCAGTTAGACCTGCTTTGGTAATAACCAAACCAGTAACCTCTGCATCTTCTCCTTCCGAGCCAGCCGCCAAGCTTACCTTTAACACGGAGTTGTAAGCCGTGCTATTGGAAACTACAGCAGCCGCTGGAGTATCAGCAGCCAAAGAAACAGTTAAACCGGCACCAGGAACTTCCTCTTCCTCCTCTTCTTCTTCCTCTTCCTCTTCTTCCTCTTCCTCTTCTTCTTGCTCAGCAGCAACTAAAAGAGTGTTTAGCTTAGCTCTGGTGGTGGAACCAACAAAGCCAGTTCCTGAAGTTAATCCCCAGGAGGCTAAACAATCAGCGGCATATTTCTCTTGGAACTTAACAACTCCTCCTTGGGTCAAAGGACCAAAGTAGGAAGTTTCATTACCAGAAGAACCTACGCCAGATGAAGCCACTTGAGTAGCTGAGTCGGAATTAAGGACAACCTGAAGGCATTTGACATCATCTCCAGTCATTCCCAGTTTCAGGTTGCGGTCAAAAGAAGTAATAGTGCAACCAGTCACAGTGGGAGTAGTGCCTTCTAAAGCAGACAATTGAGCTTGGAGAGTTGTCAATTGAGCCATTAAGGTATCAATTTGAGCTTGAAGATCAGACGCTGTATCTCCCTGAGCTAAACCAGGGGCCATTGTCGCAGCCAAAGTCAAACCAGCAATAACAGCAATAATCTTTTTTGTTATACTAGACATTTTTTTCGATAATCAGTAATTAATAGTTAATAATTTATTTTTCTCGTCGCGCCGACCTTTGATCTTCGCGACCAAAGCTTTTGAGTCACGAGGATCGCAACGCTCATTTTTTTAGTTATTTTATTGATGATTGCTTAAAAGTAAAATCTTTTCAAGAGCCCCCCAATAGTTTTGGTTTTGATAATCTTCTTTGGCTTCAGCAAAAAGCTCTTGCTGCCCTTCAGTCAAGCTAGCTTTTTCTAAATCTTTTATCAAGATCTCCACCACTGTCTTTTCAGTTGGCTCGTCTGATTCCTCTTCTGGTTCCAAGCCCAAAGAAGCCAAAACCTCTCCTTCTTTTTCTTTAATCACTTGAAGTTCGGGGGCAATCTTTTTGGCTATTTGAACTGCTTCCTCTTCTGATTTGTTTTTAATGATATTCGCCACCTCTTTTTTGGCTTCGTTTTTGGTGGCCGCCAACTCTCTCAAAGCTGAAGACAGCTTTTCTACTTGATTGGCTTTAACAATCTTGCTTAATTCCTCTAATCTTTCATTGGCCAATTTTAGCTGAAAATTGGGTTTTTCTGCCCCGGAAACGAAAACTGCCTGGCTTTTCTCAGTAATTTTTTTAATTGGGTACAAGAGATCGCCAGGCAGAGAATTTTGGGCAAATCCCAAAAAGCCAAAGATGACAAAAACAACAATTAAGCCAGCATAGGCTGGCTTAAAGATGAAGAAGGGATTTAAAGCTGGTCTCTCAACTCCTAAAATCTGAGTTTTAGTTAAAGAAACCCAATTTCCATTGGGTTTAATTTCTTTAAGTCCTTGTAATTTTTTGATAACCTCAGCTTCGTACATTAAAAAAGAGAAATACCCTTTATAGGGCTTACTAAAGCTATGACGGAAAACCCTGTAGTATATTACACCTCTCAATGATTGACTTACGAAATCAATCAAGTTGTTTTCGAAGGGCCTTTAAGGCCCGATGCAAAAGCACTCTAGTGGCTTCTTCTGACCGCTCCAACAACTTGGCTACTTCTGGCACCGGCAGGTCGTCCAAATAATACCAGATGACCACATTTTGATAGTCCTCTTTAAGGTTGTTTATAGCCAACCTCACCTGCTCCATGTCTGAGTTCAACATAGCCATTTCCTCTAAATCGCTCTTAGGATCAATAATTGAAGCATATTCAACCGAAACAATTTGTGTCCTACCTTTTTCTCGATAATGGTCAGTAACTAAATTGCGGGCGATTCGGTATAAAAAGGCCTGAGGATTTTCAATATTATTGGTTTTAGTCGATGAACTTTGTTCATCTCCACGCTTCGCTGGCGCTTGCGTCATTGATTTAAAAGCCCGTAAAAATGTCTCCGAAGATAAATCCTCAGCCACGTCTTTGGAGCTCACTTTTAAGAAGATAAAACGGTATATTTTATCAATATATTGGTCGTAGATTTTACTGAATTCTTTCCGTGGATTGGCCATAAAATAATGAATGAAATGGTAGGACAAGCGTCCTACCTACATACTCTATGTATGTCCTACCTAAACTTCGGTCCTTTTCAACTGAGTCGAAGAAGATAAATCTTCTTCTCCACCCTTCGCTCGGCTTTGCCTCGCTCGGGTATAATAAGTATCATTCCTCTCCCCCATTCTCTCAATTGCTCCCTCGCGCAAAAGAAACTCAAAATCCCTTCGCAGGGTTCTTTTGGTTACTTGGGGAAAAATTACTTTAAACTCGCCAACTTGGGCTTTACCTTTGGTTTTCAAAATTTCTAAAATCTTTTCCTGTCTTTGAGCAGCTGAATTAATAAAAAATTCTTTTGGTTTTTCTTTCTTTTGAAAATCTGACTCTCCCCTCAGCTTACTATATTCTTCTTGTATTTTCAATAGTTCAACCGGGCTCACCCAGTTCTGAGTTCTGGCTACTTCAAAAAAAGTGTCTAAGGCTTCCAAATCTTTTGAGTTGGGTTTGGCCAAAATCTCATCTGCCAACTCTCTCATTTTATATCTCAAAGGCTCCTTTTTGGGAAAAAGCAAAGTCATCTTATAAAGCGTATTCGTCAATTGAATTAAAAACTCCTTTTCCATTTTAAGGACAAAGATTCTCTGAACAAAAATCTGAACAAATCATTGGCGAGGAATAACTTTTGAAACCACAATTTTCAAATGTTAAATTCTCCACCTGAGGACATTCATCTAATATATAAATAGCATGCTTGTCAATATTTTGGAAGGTGGCATTTTTAATTATTGAATTAGAGTTTTCTAAATAGATACCCGGACCAGGGCTATTTCTTAGGGTTAGATTATTAAAAGTAACCTGGCTTTCTTCAATATAAATAGCGGGTTTGGAACCCTCAAAGGGAACATATTCTCCGCCATTTTCAACAATTACGTTTTCTAAGATTGAATTTTGACTAGTGGAATAAAAATAAATCCAATCCCAATATCCCGGGCAAGGATCTAAAGAACAATCAGCTAAAGAAGTGAAGGTAATTAGCTCGGCTGGCGGTATTCCTTGAGCTAAAAGCTCTCCTCTAATTCTCAATTGGGCGTCCTCATCCATTTTTACTGTTACTCCCGGCTCAATGGTCAAAGTTTTATCCTCCAAAACTTCTACAACATTCCAAAAAACATAAGGAAGCTGATTTTTGAATAAAGTAAGGTCGCTGTCAATCTGGCCAGTAATTACAATGCCATCTTGAGTGTTGTTTTGGCCCTGATTTGATTTGAAGACAACCTGAGGCACGCTCCAAACTGGATACTTATTTTCTTCAAAGTTATTGTTTTCAATCAAAGGCGCCATTCCTTCTGTAGTGTAGGGAACGTAAATCCCATAATAATGGTCTTTGAAAACGGAATTTTTGACGGTCGGCTGGCCGCCTTCAATTTCAATCCCGATGGTATTAGATCCGATTGAGAAAGAACCTAGAAAATTTATATTATCAATTTCTGAATTAGGAGAATTTTCCAATCTTAATCCTCGTTGAGGATAGTCTTCAACAATTGAATTTTTAAACGTGACTGAAGATTCTTTCACTAAAACGCTGGTGGATTTTCCAAATTGCAAAGCACTGGTTTCGGCATATTTAATCTTTACCTGGTTTAATTCAGAATCATTACTGGTCGGGCTAAAATAAATTCCCATCCAGCAATCCTCTTCGGCCAACCTGGTGAAGATAATTTTGTTTTCTTCATTGCCGATTGCTTTCAGGGTGCCGTCTATTTCCACTCTGCTTAACTCCTCAAATTTTAACACTACTCCAGGTTCAATGGTTAAAGTTTTTCCCTCAGGAACAACTAAATTTTGGCCTTGACCTAAAAGATAAGAAGAACCTAAAAGAGTTAAGGTAATTTCAGAAAAGTCGTCAAAAGGTAAATTGCCAATGATCTCAGTTTGAGTTTTGGAAACTGAATTCTCCGCTTTTGGTGTGCCATAAATTGAGTACTGCTCTCCCTCTTTTTCAGCGCTCAAGCCATTGCGAATAACTAAATTATTATTCGCCCAGTTACTAGTTGTTGTTCCTGTTTCGCTCGAGTTGATTCTCTCCATACTAACGTAACCCGGACTAGCCTGACCAGCCGGCCAATTATTTTCTTCCGAACAAACGGTCTGGTCAATTAAATTATCGTGGGAGTCGTAAAGCGATAAAATTTCGCAAGTGGTATTTGATAAACCGTAACCAGTGAACTCCCCCGTCCAATCAGCTATTTCAGAAGTTGTATTGTTATCAGTCCTTTCAATTAAATAAAAACTTTGGGCTGGAACGGTGCCAGTTAAAATTAATTCAGGACCCTCGGCGTCAGAGGATTTTAATTTAGAATTAGTTAAATTTATACCTGTGTCGGTGTTGTTATAAAGCTCAATCCATTCATCGTTTGCATCAGCTTTGGTTCCCATCCAAGCAATTTCGTTTATCACTACAGCTAAAGGAGAAATTTCTTCGTATACTGGCTCCGGTTCTGGCGGTTCCTCCTCTTCCTCCTCTTCTTCTTCCTCTTCTTCTTCGCCCTCTGGCTCTTCTTCCGGCGGTAAACTCGAAGTTTGACTTAAAGAATTGGTTGGCGAGGGATCTTCGCTCAAAACAAAATCTTGATAGTTGTCATCTGTGTCTGATAGCTCTTCTCCATTTTTAATTCTTTCTAAGCTTTTTCCAGTCGTTAAACCGTTTTCTAAAACCACCCCTGTTCCCTCCACTGCCTCTGAAGGTGGTTGTTTCTCAGAAGAGCCCCAACTAACTCGATCTTTAATATTGTCTTGGCCGTCGGTGATGATAATGCCGCTAGTGGAGGTTAGTTGACTGGCAAAAGCGGCGTCAGCAGTAATGCCCTCTATCTCGCCGCCGACCAAAAGAAAGTAACCTTTAACTGAAATATCTTTACCAAGCTCAATTATTTTCTCGGTAACTTTATTGCTGGAATTAACTAATTTCAATTTAAAATTATACTGATTAAGAGAAACTTTTTGGTCGTTCGGATTATATAATTCAATAAATTCATTTTCTGCCTTGTCCCAACCCACACAAATTTCAGAGATTAAAATTTTGGGCAAAGTAGTATCAGGAGAAAACCCGCCTATGACAGGAGCTGACGGCGGAGGCGAGGGTTCCGGCTCTTTTTGGTCTCCTTCGCTTTCTCCATTTTCTCCATTTTCTCCAGAATCTATTTCTGTCAGTTGAGGCTCAACTTCAACTGTTGGCTCTGCTGTGGGAACTTCTACTAATTCTCCTACAGAAGAATCCTGTGGCTCTGTTCCCTCTGCTATTTGGACCATCTCAATTACTTCTTGACTAATCACATCGACTCTTTCTGAAATGTCATCAAGTATTTCCTGAATTTCGGCTAAAGTAATCTTCGGCTCTGGCTCTGGCTCCGGTTGAACTTGTTTAGGTGAATCCTCAACAGTCTCCTTAACAGCCTCTACCTCTTCAGCTTCCTGAATAATCCCCTCTTTCGTCTCTTTAATAGTCAAAGTCTCTAGCCCCTCATCGACTTTCGGAGTCCCGACCTCCGAAAATTCTCCAGTTTCAACTAAAGCTGCAGGTGAGAAAATTTTTGAGAAAAACGATTTTATTTTATTCCAAGTATCAACTAAATTCAGCGACTCTCCTGTAACTTTAGTAATAATAACTTCGACATCTTTAATTGTGCTTTCTATGGGTTGCAATATGTATCTCTCCCAAAAACTTAGAGGTTTTATCCCAAAATCCGGCACCTCCTCCGGAAAATCAATTTTAATTGAGGGATTACCGACCCATTCGTAATTTTCGACTATGCCACGAATATCAACGATAAAAGGAGGCAAATCGTGAGTAAGTTCGGTGTATGTTCCCCATGTACCTCCAATACTCTGCTTGTTTTCTGGAAGCTCAAGTGAATTTGGCGAATAAAATCTTATTAAAATTTCTCCGCTTTCAGCGTTAGTTGGTTGAAAAATTATAATGTATTGGAAAATAACTCTTTTTTCCTCTCCTTTTTGTGAAATATATTTAAATTCTACTGCTCCGGGCGTTGCTCTAATTTCTTTTTGAAGTAAAGCGTCCATTCCATATGCGACTGCTCTTTTCACACTTTCTTTTTCAAGCTCTCCAAAAACACTCCCAAATCCTTGACCTAAAAATATCCGGGCCATTTTTATTACGTTTTTTATTATTTTTCCAGTAACTTCTATCGGAGCATCTACCAAAAGATGACTTAACGCTTGAACTCTGACTGCTTCTCGCATAATATTCGGCACCGCACTTTCTTTGGGAGTAGAATAAACGGAACTCATCAAATTTTCCCATTCGGAATGAAAAATGCCAATCAGCGATCTTATCAATAATTGAACTTTGTTCTCGGGCAATTCTAAATATTTTCCGGCCTCTCTCGGAGTAATTTCCTCAAATGTTTCTGCTAAACAAATTTTTGGTAAAACCAAAAAACACGCTATAGAAATTAGCAGAAAAATACTTAAAAATCGCTTATTCCCTAAGCAATTTCTCATTAAAAAATTTATTTCAGTTATTGAATTTTTATTTTATCTTTTGAAAGAGCTTTGTTGTACCTCTCTCTAGCCGAGGCTCGCTTTAATAAAAGAGCTATTGAATTGAAATTGTTTCTAAAAAATCATTAAATTCTTGAATGCATTTTTCTTTTTCGTCAGGCGCCCAATAAAAGTCGAAGTCATATAATTTATTTTTGCTAGGAATATAAACAGCTATAACTGAACCTAAAACTTCACTATCGAAAGTATCTTTTAAGGCCTGGTAATTATTTATTGTAATCTCTTCAAATTCCTCAGATTTTATATTTAAACCCCAGTGAATTGCTTTTATTTCATTCTTTATCTCATCAAAATTCATTTTTTTATATACTACTGACACATCAATTCCACATCCCTTTGTTAATGGAGGTACTACCGTTTCATTTTGTTTTCTTCCTTCTATATCTGACGTGTATGTTACTATTGAACCCTCTTTAATTCCCATCCTCTTCGTTTCCCATCCCTCCGGTACTTTTACCGTCAATCCGGCTTTTTTATTTTCTACAAATTTTCCTTTTTCCGTCTCTATAATCATATAATCTTCCGGACTTCCTTTAATTTCTTTTTGAGTTTTTTGCCAATAAAAAACTCCTCCAATCAAGAGAAGTATTGCTATAATCATAAGTACCGCGCCTCGTTTCGCTCGGCGCGGCTTCAATTTTTTAATTTTTTCTAAATTAAAAACAGGGGGTTTTTCGGTCACGTTTTTCTATCATACAAACTTTTCCGGTAGGCTACAAGTAAAAAATTGTGGAAAACTCCCATATGCGTTAATAAGACGATCGTCAAAGTAACGCATATGATATCGAACTGGTCTAAATTAGGATAGTTTAAATAACTTTTTTGGCCAATCGTCTTTGCCAATGTCTTCGGCTAAAATTAGCCTCATTTCCCTTTCGGTCAGCCCGAAAAATTCTCTTAAAAGTTCTATTTCGTCGTGACAATCAAAAGGGTGAATCCAAACGCTTTTTTGTAGCGGGTAAAACCCTAATTCTTTTAATTTGCCCCGGAAGGCATCTCGATAAAATCTTTTTAATTGAGAGATATCAAATATCACAAATCTCCATTTTCGATCCCACTTTTTAGGTTTTTTAATTTGTAAAGTATCGATTTGAAGCCATCCTGCTTTCTTTTTTCCTTTTTCTGTAAGAGAAATATAAATCTGATGATTTTTATTTTTGATTTCAATACAACCTTGTTTTTTTAATTTAGAAAATGTGTCGTAAATTTGTTTTCTTTTGTATTTTTTCTTCCGAGTAAGACTTTCTAATAAATTTAGGCCAAAATAAGGCGAAGTGGCAGCAACGCTTATAGCGCCAGTTACTGCTAACCAATGAAGCGTATCTTTTATGATTTCTGATTTTGGTTTTCGAAAATAGTATTTATATTTTGACATATTCCCTATTTATTATATGCGTTAATAAGACGATCGTCAAAGTAACGCATATAACACACTCTTAGAAACAGTCTGAGGGGCGCGTGAGCGCCCCTCATATATATATGATGATGTTTGGTTAAAGGTTGGCTATGGCTTTGCCGAGGCCACCGGGATTGGTGTCTTTGTCCACCCAAGCATCAATGATATTCCCCCATTCTGGCTTCTGGCGGTACTGGTAGTAGCCGAAGGCTACGATTTTGATCTCGGGATTTACCCTTTTCAGAAGCTCAGCGATCTCTTGGGCATAGTCCGGAGAACTGTCAATAACTGCCACATTAACTCCTTTGTCTAGGGTCAGCTGGTAAGCTTTTTGAGCTTCAAAGTAGTCATGAGCAGTCAGAGCTACTTGATGGTCGGGTTTCATTGAAGCAATAGCCATCTCCATAATTCCTTCGTCGACCTCCAGTAGGAAGACTTTGGCATTTTTCATAGTGCACCTCCTTTCCAATTAGAGTTCAGTGACGATCTTGCCGATTTTGGCAATCTGTTCTGTTTTGTCTAGATTTAGGTCGCCCCAATCAGCTTGCAACATAGCAGACCAGCCAATAATCTTAATCTTAGGATTCTTCTTCTTTAAGATACTGGCCATTATCTGGCCATCACCAGTGCTGCCGCGACTTAAGCTGCCATCGAGAAGAGCTACATTGACCTTCTCTTTCTCGACCAATTCAGCTTTTTCTTTGGCCTCCTCCAAAGAAGTAGCCACTAGCGGCGCTGTATGATCATTCAACTCTAATTCTTCTAGAATTATTTTCCTAACCGTAGGGTCGTCTTCGGTTACGAAGACTCTGGCGTTTTTTGGCACAACGCACCTCCTTTCTATCGTTTTCCTTTGATAGATTAATGAAAATAAAAAGAGCTATAAATTAGCTTGGATTTAAAATTATAAACCTTTTCTCTTAAAAAGTCAAGGTTTGAACGATAAAAGGGGCGGTCATAGACCGTCCCTTTTAATATTTAAATGGAAACTTCATTCAATCAGATCGAACTCCTCTGCCAAGGCTTGAGCTGCTCTTCCGAGGTCCTCTTCTTTGACCACCGCTTGGATGGTGGTGCCAGAAGATGAGAACATCTCAATATTAATTCCTACCTTGCTGATTGCTTCGCTCACTCTTCCTAAATAGCCGGGGCCCTCTTTCATCAACGGATCAACTAAGGTTAATCCAGCTACCTCGAGAGGGTCAGAGATTTCGATTCCTTCAACTAGTTCGCTCTCCTTTATCCCATGCAATCTTGATAGAATCTTAGACGAGTCTTGAGGTAAAGAAAGTAGAGAAATCTCAGCTTTCTCTCCGGACGGCGGCTGAACGATGTCTACAATATTAATGTCGGACAAAGTCCCAAAGATTTTGTTGGCCACGCCGGGCTTATTAGGAATATTGGAAATCTTGACCAATCTTAATTTTTGGACTGCTACCCCTGGCTGACTCCNGAGAAGCTCCATTGTTTCTAGGGTGCTCCCTGAACAGACTAATGTACCACCTTCACTCTTGCCAAAACTCGGGCTCAGGAGAACTTGAATTTCCACGCCCAAATTTTGAGCTAAGATAACTGCTCGATCTATTAGTTTCCCACTGCCAGCGCCAGTAAGCTGAATTAGCTGGTTATAGGAAATCTGGTCAAACCGCTTGGCTTTCGGGACAATCCTTGGATCAACGGCGAAAATTCCATCGACGTCAGTATAATTTTCGCAACGCTTTAGCCCCAAAGAAGCAGCTAAAGCAATCTCTGTTACGTCAGAGCCGCCTCGACCGAGAGTAGTTACCGCCTTTGTTGTTTCTTTGATTCCTTGAAATCCGGTAACCACTACTACCTTGTCTTTTCCCAATAAAGACTGTATCTCGTCAACACCCTTTACCACCTTTATTTTCCCCGTGATGTCCGTTTGCAGCTCTATCTCACGACTAGTGAGAGATACTGCTAGTACTCCCATGCCTCGAAGAGTTAAAGCCAACAAAGGAGCGGATTGTTCCTCGCCAGTAACCAGTAATTTATTCTGTTCATCTTGGAGTTCCTCATCTAGCGGTAGAGTGCTTCCATAAGCTCTCTCGATGAGTTGGACTAATTCGTCTGTCATCTTCCCCATGGCTGAAATAATTACCACAACTCTCTTGCCACTTTCTACTATCCTTTTGATATGTTCGGCTACTTTTCTTATTTTTTCGATGTCAGCCACCGAGCTACCGCCATATTTCTGCATTACAACTTCCTCACTTGCCATGTTCTTCTCCTTTCTCCTCTTTGGGCAAGATTCTGATTGACGGGTAGGCCTTCTTGACCATTGGACTCTCCTGAAAACGAGCGCTCGCTTTAGACATGTTCAGATCTTCAGTCGGCCAGGTAATCAAAGCTACCTCAGCTTCGGGATTGGTGGTTTCTGGCTGATCAAAAGCAGAAATGCTGATGCCAAAATCCTTAAGGATGTTGGCTACTTCCTCCAAAGCACCAGCCTCATTTGCCAAAGTCAGCCTCAGAAAATAGCGACTGACTATTTTGGTTACGGGATAGGTTTCCACCTTTTCCAGAGCGTTAATCTGATAGGCGCTAACTTGACCGTTCTTGATATCCTGGCAGACCTGCAGAAGATCAGCTATCACTGTGCTGGCGGTGGGTTGAGGACCAGCTCCTTTACCAGGACCCAAGGTTTGTTCGCCAATTGCTTCACCCTCTACATAGAAACCGTTATTTGCCCCGACAATCTGAGCTAGGGGGTGTTCCTCGGGTATTAACATGGGGTGGACTCGAAGATCAAGCTTACCATCTCTATCCTCGGCCCAGGCGATCAACTTGATGACGTAACCCCATCTGTTAGCGTAGGTGAAGTCGGCCGGCTCCAAGGCAGTAATTCCTTCAACTGGGTAGATATGTTCGAAAGTCACCCGTTGGCGAAAAGCTAATCTAGCCAGGATAGCCAGCTTGTAGGCAGTGTCCAAACCTTCCACATCAAAAGTGGGATCAGGCTCAGCATAGCCTTCACTGATAGCTAAACTGAGTGCCGTGTCATAGCTAAGTATGGCTATTGCCGCCAGCATGAAGTTGGTGGTGCCGTTAGCGATGGCCATTAGACGCTTGATTTTGTCTGCCCTTAAGCCATCTCTGAGCCAACGAACAACCGGGATGCTACCGCCCACGCTGGCGCCGAACATCAGGTTAACATTGTTCTTTGCCGCTGCTTGGAAAAGCTCATCACCTCGAGTAGCTATCAAGAGTTTGTCAGCGGTAATAAGATGCTTTCTGGTTTTAAGAATAGCCAAGTCGTGTTCAAGCCCTTTTCCGCCGCCAATAAGCTCAATGACTACCTGGATTCCAGGATCTTCAATGATTTCCTGAGCATTGTCGGTCAGTATTCCTTCGGGTATTTGAACTTTTCTTTCCTTGTCCAAATGAGCTACGGCAATCTTAGCAATAGTGAGTCCGCAACCTAATTCTCTTTGATAAATCTTTCTCTTTTCCTGAAAAAGCTGGTAAACGCCAGTTCCTACTGTGCCTAGTCCTAACATTCCTATTTTTATTTCCATTAGAAACCTCCTTTTCTGAGAATTATAGAGAATAAAAAAGAGCTAATGATTTAGCCCTCCAACTATATTGAGCTATACAACTTTTTTATTAAAAAGTCAAGGCTAGAAGCCGGCGAATTCTTTAACTTGGGAAATGGAAATAGCTGTTACTTTACCTTCCAGATCAATAGTATTGAGTCCTAACGCCTCTCCTTCAATATTGAATAAGGGGCTGCCAGCAATGAGATATTTTTCAAACATATTAGTTTTGATATAATCTGAGCTAAAGCTTTTAACGATGCCTTGGTTCACAATTTGGGAGGGTTTTTCTTTATCAAAAACGGTGGCTACCAAAAAAACTCTTTCTCCGAGTTTTAATTTATCTAAATTAGCGAAACTGACAGTGGGCAAATTGGTTTTTTCAAGCTTGACCAAAGCTAAGTTTTGTTTCAAATCCCTTTTTAAGATTTGAAAGGAAGGTTGCTCTCCGTTAATAAAGAAACTGAAGTCTGAGCCTTGAGGAACCAGCTCGGCTAAAGTAACCACCAAGCCGTCTGAAGTTAAAATTAAACCCGAACCTTCTATAAATTTCCCCATTGGCATTTCGGTTCTTAAACCTATTACTACTTTTTCCACCCTTTCGATAGCATTTTGGAGGGCAACGTTTTCCTGGATGGTTACTTCTTTTCTTTCGGTAACATAAACTGGGCTTTGTTCTAATCTATATTGATGAAAAAGCGGCTTCTCGACAAAATAAGGCCAGAGGATTTGGTCAGCAAAAATGCCACCGCCTATTCCAATAATAAAAAGGCCAATGATTTTTAAGATATTCTTCTTCATGGTTCTAAACAGTAACCTTTTCCCTGGAAGGTTTTTCTTTGACCAGATCTTTTGGGGTGTGGAAAATAATTTGGTCTCCTTCTAAATCCACTACTATTTTTTCTCCTTCTTTCATCTCCCCAGCCACAATTTTCAGAGAAAGAGGATTTAAAACTAATCTTTGAATTACTCTTTTGAGTGGCCTAGCTCCCAAATTGGGGTCAAAACCTTTTTCAGCCAAGAAGTCCTTGGCTTTTTCTGTCACTTTAATTTCGATTCTTTTATTTTTGAGCCGATTAGCTACTTTTTGGAGCTCCAGCTCTACTATTTTTTTAATTTCGGGCCTGCCCAGAAAATCAAAGATAATAATTTCATCAATCCGGTTCAAGAATTCGGGTCGGAAGCTCTCTTTTAGGGCAGCCATTACTTTTTCTTTTAAGGAAGTTTTTTGGCTAATTTTTTCATCTCCACCCACAAAACCTAAAGAGGCCTCTCTAGCAATGATATCTGAGCCAACATTAGAAGTCATAATCAAAATAGCGTTTTTGAAAGAAGCCGTTCTGCCTTTAGCGTCAGTCAATCTACCGTCTTCTAAAATTTGAAGTAAAATGTTGAAGACCTCAGGATGGGCTTTTTCAATTTCATCCAGCAAAATGACACTGTAAGGCCTTCTTCTAATTTTTTCTGTTAATTGCCCGCCTTCCTCGTAACCAACATAACCGGGAGGGGAACCTATCACTTTGGAAACAGTGTGCTTTTCCATATATTCTGACATATCCAGACGAATCAAAGCATTTTCATCATTAAAAAGAAATTCAGCTAAAGCCCGGGCAGTTTCAGTTTTGCCTACTCCAGTGGGACCCAAAAACATGAAAGAGCCCAAGGGCCGGTTTTCTTCGGAAATTCCCGCTCTACTTCGACGAATAGCGTCAGAAATAGCTAAAATGGCTTCTTTTTGACCAATGACTCGCCGGGAAATAATCTCTTCCATTTTTTCTAATTTTTTGGCTTCCTCTTCCAAAAGCCGGGTAATCGGAATGCCGGTCCAGCGAGAAGCTACTCTAGCCATATCTTCTTCGGAAACTTCTTCTTTCAAAATGGGCCGACTTTTTTGAAACCGGGTCAATTTTCTCTCAATTGCCCTTAAATCTTTCATTAGTTGAGGAACTTTCCCATATTTTATTTCAGCTACTTTTTCTAAGTTACCAGCTGTCTGTTCTCTTTCTACTTCAAAACGGGCCGTCTCTATTTCCTTTTTCAAATTTTTAATTTTCAAAATGGTTTCTCTTTCTGATTGCCATTTAGCTTCAATGCTTTTGGCTTTTTCTTTTAAATCAGCTAATTGCCTAGGGATTGCTCTTTGTTTCTTCTGATTTTTTTTGAGAGTTTGTTTTTCGATTGCCGAGCCCCGTTTGGCGGGGCGAGGCGCGAGATGAGACGAAGTCTCAGCGAGCTCTAATTTTTGAATCTCTTTTTTCAATTGTTCCAACTCAGCAGGCTCAGACTCAATCTCTAATCTTAAAGAGCTCATGGCTTCATCCATTAAATCTACGGCTTTATCTGGCAAAAATCGGTCGGTAATATATCTAGCCGCTAACTCGGCTGCTGCTACCAAAGCTGAATCTTTTATCTTAACTCCGTGATGTAGTTCGTATTTTTCTTTGATTCCTCTTAAGATAGCCACGGTATCTTCAATCGAGGGCTCAGGAACAAAAATGGGTTGAAACCTTCTTTCCAGGGCCGGGTCTCTTTCAACATGTTTTTGATATTCTTTCAGGGTGGTAGCACCAATGGCCCTGAGCTCACCCCGAGCTAAAGCTGGCTTCAATAAATTGGAGGCATCAATGGCACCTTCAGCTGCCCCCGCTCCCACTAAGGTATGCAACTCATCAATAAATAAAAGATACCGACCGCCAGCCCGGTTAATTTCTTTCAAAAGAGCTTTAACTCTATCTTCAAACTCCCCTCGATATTTGGTGCCAGCCACCAAAGATCCCAAATCCAAACCAATAATTTCTTTTTCTTTTAAGCTCTCAGGGATTTCACCTGAAACGATTTTTTGAGCTAAGCCCTCCACAATAGCTGTTTTCCCGACACCGGCTTCACCAATTAAAACCGGGTTATTTTTAGTTCTTCGGCTTAGAATTTGCATTAACCTGCGAATTTCATTTTCTCTACCAATAACCGGGTCTAGTTTTCCTTGGCGGGCCAATTGAGTTAAATTTCTGGCGTATTTTTCTACTACCTGGTATTTTGATTCGGGTTCCGGATCAGTAATTCTTTGGCCGCCTCTGATTTTGGCTAAAATTTTTAGAGCAGTATCATAACTCAGCTTGCCAAACTCCAAAGAAGTAGTGCCGCCGCCAGGTTGCAAAAAGCTGGCTTTTCCCAAAATTTCTTTGGCTTTAGTTTCAGTGTCTAGTAAAGCTAAAAAGAGGTGTTCTACTGAAATATACTCGTCGCCAAATTTCTGTGATTCTTGACGAGCTCGATCAAGAATTTTAGCCATATCTTGAGTTAAGTAAAATTGGCCAAAAGCTTGGGGAGTAGCAATAACTGGCAGTTTATCTAAAGCGACTTTAGTTTTTCTTTTTAGCCCCTCAATGTCGGCACCTAATCTTTGAAGTAAATTCAAAACCACGCTCTCTTCTTGAGATAAGAGCGCTAACAAAAGATGGAGAGCGTCTATTTGCTGCTGGCCTCGCTCTCTGGCTAAATCTTGGGCCGCCACTATGACTTCTTGAGTTTTGTGAGTGAAGTTTTGAGGACCGTGAGTATCCATACGCCGAGTTTTAATTAGCCAAGCTTCCATTTATGGAAGCGAAGGCTGAAGAAGAGGACTAAGTCCTCTTCGCCTATTAAGACGAAGGTGGGTCAAAGAACATTCTGTTCTTTTCCACCCTTCACTGCGGCTTGGGTAAAAGAGGATAAAATCCTCTTTGACCTGTTTTCTTTTTACTATAAAATCTTGAAAAAATCAACCCCGGAAAAGGACAAGCCTCCCGGGGTATTATTGGCTTGGTGCGGGGAGAGGGACTCGAACCCTCGACCTTCTGGATGTTCGCCAGACGCTCTGCCAGCTGAGCTACCCCCGTCACACTGCTTTGGAAACATTGACAAGGAACTATAACAAAAATCTGGCTTACTTGGCCAGATTCATTGTTGTGGTTTGGTATTTAATTTTTGATACTAGTCAAAGAGATAAATTTCTTCTTCACCCTTCACTTCATTCGGGTACTTAATGAATCTAACCAAGTGTTAGCCAGAAACAACGACGACTAGTCGGAGAGTAATGGTTAGATTCATTCTATGTTCCATAGTATTAAAATATGACGAAAAAATACCTATTTTGTTACGGTTCAATATAAAAAGACCCAATAAATGGGCCTCTTTTAAGATATCGACTGGTCATAATTCTCTCCCCACAGCTTTGGCTACTGCCCTAAACTTTGGCATCATTTCCTGAAATTGCTCTGGCCAGAGTTGTTGGACGGCATCTGACCGAGCTTGATCAGGACGAATGTGCACCTCGATCATTAAACCATCTGCTCCAGCAGCAATCCCAGCTCCTCCTACTGGTTCAATCATATCCCTTCTGCCGGTGGCATGAGAAGGATCAAGAAAGACCGGCAAATAGGTCTCTCTTTTCAAAACGGCCACTGCTCCAATATCTGGCAGATTTCTCATCTCATCATCAAAATTAATCACCCCCCGCTCGCAAACAATCACGTTGGGATTACCTTCGCTAAGAATATAATCGACAGCTCCTAAATATTCTTTAATCTTCAGAGCTAACCCTCTTTTTAGAAAAACTGGTTTTGGCTGCCTGCCCACTGCTTCTAGCAGGTCGAAGTTCTGAACATTCCGAGCGCCAATCTGGAGGATATCAGCATACTTAGCAATCAAATCCACTTTCTCAGGACTCATCACTTCGGTAATGATTGGCAACCCAGTAATTTCTCTAACTTCGGCAAGCAGTTTTAACCCTTCTTCGCCCAACCCTTGAAAGCTATTTGGGAAAGTCCGAGGCTTCCGGAAAGCCCCTCCCCTTAATATTTTAGCTCCAGCCGCTTTAACTGCTTTGGCCGTTTCAATAATTTGTTCTCTTGTTTCCACTGCACAAGGGCCAGCGATGATAATCACTTCCGGTCCACCAACCTCTACCTCTCCTATTTTAATTACTAAATCTTCGGGATGGTAATCACGAGAGGAAAGCTTATAGGGCTTAGAGATTGGATCTACTCTTTCTACTCCTTCTAGGGCAGCAAAATGATCCATTAAAGCCACTTTTCCTAAGGTAATTTCGCCAATCACAGCGATCACTTTTCGTTCTACGCCCGGGTTGATAAAAGGTCTTAATTGAACCTGTCTGACTTCTTTTTTCACTCTTTCAATCTGCTCCTCGTTAGCGTCTTTTCTCATTATGATGATCATGGCTCCTCCTTTCTTTTATTTAGTTGTCCAAGGTGCCAAAAAAAACTAGCCTCTCTCGAAGAAAGACTAGTTTGAATGGTTTTCTTTGTTGATTGATATTTAACCAGAACTCAAACTAGCCTCTCCTCTCCAGAAGCCATAAAAAAAGAAAAAATAGAAACTAGTTTTGTTTGGCATATCTTATTGATGACGAAGAAAAGTTCTTTTTGTTACTCGCTCCTTTCATCTAAAGTTACTTGAAAAATTTTTTCTTTGTCATTTCTTAATATTTTTAAAACAACCTTATCTCCCGGATCATATCGAGTAATCATTTTGGACAAGCTGTTCTCGAGAGTAATTTTTTTGCCGTCGAATTCTAAAATAATGTCGCCCTCTTTCAGGCCAATCTTCTCAGCAGCCGAATCCGGAAAAATAGCTGGCTCCCCTCCGCTTCCCTTAATTACCCAGACTCCGTAATCAACCGATAAATTGTTCTCTTTTTGGATTTTTTCAGTAATCAAGAGATATCTTACTCCTAAAAATGGATAGACAATTTTCCCTAAGGTTTTGACTTGCTCGATATCTTTTTCAGCTTTGTTAACCGGGATAGCAAAACCAATACTCTGAGCATCAAGGACAGTGGCGGTATTTATTCCGACCACTTCCCCTTTTAGATTAAGAAGAGGGCCACCCGAATTTCCCTTATTGATAGCTGCATCAGTTTGAATAACATCTTCAATGGTTTCTACCAATCCCCCGCCGGAAGCAGTAATAGTTCGCCCCAATCCAGAGATTACTCCAACGGAAACCGTATTCCTAAACTCTCCCAAGGCGTTGCCAATAGCAATAACTGTCTGGCCTATCTGTAAATTGTCAGAATCGCCGAGTTTGACCGTAGAAAACTTTTTTAAACTCAGCCGCCCTTGCTGGTTAACTATCTTTTCTTGGTCAATTTTAATAATGGCTAAATCTTGAAGGGGGTCACGAGCTAAAACTTTAGCTGGAAAGCTTTTGCCATCGTTAGTAAAAACAGTGTAATCGGCTTCTTTGTCTAAAACCACATGTTTATTAGTTAAAACCATCCCGTCTTCTGAAACAATAAAGCCAGTTCCACCGCCAATTTCCTTTTTTTCTACACCCTTCTGGCGATACTGAGGAACCTGAAGTTCAAAGAGGGGCCACTCTTCTTCAAAAGGGCTAATATAATATTGCTCCATAATCGGCACATCTTTGGTAATAACAATGCTAACCACAGCCGGAGAAACGCTCTCAACCGCTTTTATAATTTTTTCTTCTTGGGAGGTTTGAGGTTGATACTCTTTGACTGTTTCTTTCTCAACTATTTTCTCAATGATTTGAGGCTCGGGCAGTTCAATTTGTAGCTTGGAAAGATATTCTTTGATTTCTAAATAAAAATAGCTGCCAGAAAGGGCTCCAGCCAAAAAACCACAAAGAGAAGAGAGAAAAACGGTTAAAACTACTAACCCAAAAAATTTATTGTGCCAGAATTTTAGACGCTCTAACTTAGGAGCTTTCAACTTTGGCACTTCAAATTTAGGCAGTTGGTACAATTCCATGTTAATGATTATATCATATTTTATTTTTTTTACTTTGTGAATACTGATTAAAACGGTAATTGTAGATATTTGACTTAATTTTACCAAAAAGGAGCATATGTAGAGCAGCAATTAAATATTTAGAATAGGTTACCAATCTGCCATCTTTTTCGAAACGGCGGCAGGAAGTTAGCACTGGTTTTGTTCTAATAAAACCGAACTTGCCAAACTTGGCAGCTTGCCTAGCATAAAAATGGTCTTCAGCCATAGTAATTTCTTCGTCAAACCCGCCGACTTTCTCATGAATTTCCTTTCTAACTAAAACTGAATTGGTGGCGTGGGGCAAGAATGTTTGGCTTAACCAAGCCCAAGAATTATATAATCCGTAAGCTAGTTTATCAAACTTATTACCTTTGGGATAAATAGAGAAAGAGGCCACTTTTAAGTTTCTTTCTTCAAACTCTTCTAAAAGATTTTTTAAAAAATTGGGCGGTAAGTAAATATTGTCGCCGTCTAAAAATAAAAAAATGTTGCCCTGAGCTTCTTTTGCTCCTTCATTTCTTCCTTTAGCTGGCAGACCCCCAGGGGCAATTCTACAGCCGAAAGCTCGAGCTATCTCCAAAGTTTTATCTTCAGATCCGGCATCAGCCACAATCACCTCTAAATCTTTGACTTCTTGGTTTTTGATTGCTTCCAATAGCAAAGGAAGGTATTTCTCTTCATTTAAGGTTGGAATGATAATGCTTAGCATAGTTCAAAGTTCAAAGTTCAAAGTTCAAAAAGTTTTTTGGCTTCTTGCCAAAGCTGAGGCTGATTTTGTTTTTCTTTCAACCAATACCACCATTCTGCTCCCCAGAGATAAAATTCACTAAGGCCAGTCCTTTTGGCAAATTCAATATTACTTTTAAATCTTTCTAAATCCATAGTTTTTTCTTGCTCTTCGATGGGCAAGTCGTTGAGAAGTTTTGGACCCCAAGGCTCAGCTTGTAATTCACCAACAACAACTTCTTTGTCAAAAATTTTTTCAATTAGCTGAGCTTTTCGCCAATAAAAAATTGGGGGGAAAGGATAATAGATGTAACTCGAGAGTTGACGAAACCAAACTTTTTTATAAAGAGTAGTTCCGACAATGTCACCGAGCTGAGCGGCGCTAACCCAGAATGAGCCTTCGCCGCTATCTGATACTACCACTGGCCTCTTTTGAAGGTCAAGAGATTTTACCAAATCTATCTCTTCTTTAAGAAAATCTTTGTCGGTCCAGGGGCATTCGCCGAAAGGAAAAAAAGGTTCATTTTCTACCTGCCAGGCCCAAATAGTATTTGAATCACGATAACGCAAAACGATTTTTTCAATAAGGTTTGATATTTCTTTTTGCTGTTTTTCTTTGATTAGATTTTTTGCCCAGCCAGGAATATGACATTCTGGCCAACGGCCAGTTTTCATTCCAATTACCAAAAGAATTTTTGCTCCCTTTTCTTCAGCTTTTCTGATTTGCCAATCTAAATCTTCAAAATTATATTTATCCTTTTCTGGCTCTAATAAGTCCCAATGGGTTATTAATTTAACATCTCTTACTTCTAAATCATCTAACAAAGCTGAGTAATTCTCTTGCCAGTTTAATTTTAAAAGTTCGGTCTGCTTTTGAGAAAAATTAACTCCCCACTTAATTTCTTCTGCCTGAGAAGCAGAACCAACAAAAAAATAGCTAACAAGTAGCAAGAGAAGAATTAATAAAGCAAGAAGGGATTTTTTCATTGAGAATTGAAATAAATTAAAAATTCATTGAGAGATTATCTTTTGGATATTGATAGTTCCTAACTTTTCTCCTTCAATAAAACCATCCATGGCTGCTTCGGCAAACCAGCCCGCATCTAATAAATCAAAAAGCCATTGGTCAGTATATTTAGGATTTTTTTGTTTCATCCCTGATCCTAATTCCAGCAGCCAATCTTGATTAAAATCCTCTTGAGAGCCAATGGGAGGAGCGATAATAATTGGCAGCCCCAAAGCGGTGTAAAAAGAAAGTTCTGAAGGTTTGGTCCATAAAATATCAGTTTTTCTTAGAGCCAGATTAAATTTCTGGAAATAATTGTTGATATTTTTGTCAAAGATAATTTCCACTCCTTTGAATTTTCCCAGGTGGCTTTCAAAATATTCTTTGACTTTTTCTCTAATCCCGGCCACCAGGATTACTTTTATTTTTCCTGTTTTAATCTTCTTTTCTAAATTTTTAACAAACTTTGTGCCAATTTCTTTTTGGACTCCCGCTCCACCCACTGCAAACATAACAGTTAAGGGACGGCCTGATTTTTGAGGCAACTCACCAATATATTTTTTAATTAAAGCTCCGTAATAGTGTTGATATCTTCCTTGAGGATCAAGGTTCAAAATCCGCTGAGCCATATCTTCTTTTAAAGCCTTCAAGCTTTCTAAACCAAGATTTTCTACGGGCAGAGGGTAACCGGTCAAGAAAATATTTTCTGGTTTTACTCCGTAAAGTTTTAATCTTTCGGCTACCCGGGGATTGGGAGCAAAATATTTAATTTTACTTAGTTTTGGGTAAAGAGGAGCCCAGGTTCGGGAAATATCAGCATCACAAACCACGCAAAAAATATCACCAGGGTAATCAAAAACGTCAGCCATAAAAGCTGGCACAAAGAAAGTGCTAATCAAAGGTAAAAGTTCTTGCCCTGAACCGCGTTGAAGGATTTTGATTAAGTCCTCTCCCCAACCGTTTTTTATCAAAGAGAAAATCTGTTTTAGCTGAAGATTGGGCTTTGATAGGTCTCTTCTGGGATAAAAACTAAGAATTTTTTGGAACTCATCATACAAAGAAAAAACTGCCTTACCAATCAAGGGAATTCGCTTAAAGTTGGAAATAAATTCATAAAACAACCGGGTTCTTCTCCAGATTTTTCTGTCTTTGTCGGGAATTCCCTGATAATCATTAGCATTGATAACTTTCCCTTCCGGAGCTAAATCTTTTAAGGGGTAAGCAGTCCTTTGGTGACCATAGCCCATATTAACAGAAATAACCCAGGCCTTTTTCGTCATTGTTTTATTCTACCACTAGTATTCTAAAAACTTTAGCTTTTGCTTCTCAGATATTCTCCAAGCTACCAATCCTAAAACCAAATAAGCTAATACCAACCAAATCCAGGAAATTTCTAAAAAGAAAGCTGACCAGGAAAAACCAGAAAACCAATCAACAATTTTTGTTAGATAAAGCAGAAGGAATTTAACTGGCCAAGAAAAGATCCAACCCAAGAACTGCCAAATTGCTCCAGATATAGCGAAAACAAAACCTAGACCCATTAAGAAAGGTAAAAAAGGAACGATTAAAATATTAGTAAGGGGAGCAGCTAAGGAAAAATAGCCAAAATTATAAATTAAGATTGGCAAAGTGAAAACCTGAGCAGCCAAAGTCATAGCTAAAATATTCCCTAAATATTTTTGGAAAACAGGCGAAAGATAAATTATCCCCATCATAGCTAAAAAGGAAAGCTGAAAACCTACGTCTAATTTCAAAAGTAAAGGGTTTTGAGCTAACATCGCTGTTCCAGCAAAAACAACCGCCCTGGAAGAAATATTGGCCCTTCCCAGGTGCTGAGCCAAAAGGAAAAGACCTCCCATAATACCAGCTCGAATGGCTGAGGGCTGCAAGCCGGTCATTAAAATAAAAAGGGCAATAAAAATAATGGCAAAATAAAAAGCCTGTTGCCGCCACAAGCCAAGACTAATTAACAAAGCCATTAAGATGCTAGTTAAAATGGCCACATGCATCCCCGAGACAGCGGTTAAGTGCCTGACTCCGGCCCGATTCAATTTGTCTTTCCATTCTTGAGAAATTCTTTTTTTGTCTCCCAAAATCACTGCTCCCAAAATTGAGCTTTGAGGCGGAGAAAGATTTTGATAAATGCTTTCTCTCAGCTTTTCTTTAAAAGACAAAATCTTAGCATAAATGAAATTTCCCTCATTTTTCCCAATTAATTCTATTTTGGGCCAATAGGTTACTGAATAAATTCCATCTTTAGCTAAATAATCTTGATAAGAAAAATCGGGAAATTCCTGAGGGGTCATTAATTTTCCGGTAATTTTTAATTTATCTCCATATTGATATTCAGGATAACGACTGGCGGTAACTAAAATCTTCCCATCTATATTTTCTGGCCTAATGGTTAGTTTTATATTCTCTTCTCTAACGTCTGGCTCTTCAATAACCTGGCCAACTAAAGTAATCTCCCCGCCCGTGTCATTATATATTCTTAATCCGTTATTCATAATTCTTAATAAAGCTGCCTGATGCCACCAAATTCCCAAAACAAGAAATAACAAACAAAGTCCAATAACAACAAATTTTTTGTATTTCCAAAAAACTGAGAGAAGGATTAAACCAATAATTAAACCCGGTAGCAAGAAAATTTCTCTAGTACCCAGCAAAATTCCCATCATCGAACTAATAAATATCCCTCCGATAAAGGAGAGACAAAAATATAAAAAAATCCTAGAAGGAGTCATTTTCTTATCTTATCTGGCAAACTTCAAAAAAAGGAGAAATAACTTTTTGAATGGAAACAAGAAATTCTTGAGGATAAGATTTTATTTTTTCAAACTTAGGATTAATAGTTTTTTCCGGCCTAAAGTTTTGAAGGTAATATTTTTTAGCTCCCTTAATCCATTTAGCCATCTTGATTACGTCTTCTTTAGCATGAATCGTCGGAACTATAGTGCTACGGAACTCATAATCAATCTTTTCTTCTTTTAAGATGTCAATGCTTTTTTGTATTTTTTTAGTATCAACTTCTACTCCGGCAGCTTGACTATACTTTGTTTTGGGAGCTTTGAGATCCATTGCCACATAATTAATTAGTTTTTCGTCTATTAATTTTTCTAACATTTTTGGATTAGAACCATTAGTGTCTAATTTCACCAAAAATCCTAAATCTTTTATTTTTTTACAAAAATCCGGTAACTCTTTATGAATAGTGGGTTCACCTCCGCAGATTACCACTCCTTCTAGTAATTCTTTTCTTTCTTTTAAAAAATCAAAGTAATCTTTTTCTGAGATTCGGGGTTGCTTTTTAATCCTCTCTGGCAAAACCAACTCTCCACTATAACAAAAAGGGCAACGGAAGTTACAGCCAATAAGAAAAACAGTGGCCGCTACGCGGCCAGGATAATCGATAAGAGTAAGCTTTTGGAGTCCGCCAATTTCTATCATTGAGTTTTGACTAATTCGGGTTTTTTAATTTTAAATTCTTTTCTTTCTTTAAACTCTTCTTGTTTGCCAGTATTCCATTGAGAGACTGGCCGCAAATACCCCACAACTCGAGAATAAACTTCGCAAGGTTGCTTGATAGTACATTGAGGGCAATGAAAGTGCTCGCCAGATATGTAACCATGAACCGGGCAGATGGAAAAAGTAGGAGTAAGGGTAACGTAAGGAAGATGAAAATTATCAAAAACTTTTTTGATTAAACTTTTAGCAGTTTGGGGATCGGAAATTTTTTCTCCCAAAAAAAGGTGGACGACAGTACCCCCCGTGTAACGGCATTGTAATTCATCTTGAAGCTTTAAGGCCTCAAACATGTCATCAGTATAATTAACTGGCAATTGGCTGCTGTTGGTGTAGTAGGGCTTTTCTTTTGTGCCAGCAGTAACAATATCAGAATACTTTTCTTTATCGGCTTTTGCTTGGCGGTAACTAGTTCCTTCGCCAGGAGTAGCTTCCAGATTATATAAATTGCCAGTTTCTTTTTGATATTTTACCAATCTCTCGCGCATAAAATCTAAAATCTCAATGGCAAACCTTCTTCCCCGGCGAGAGGCAACATTTTCACCAATAAAGTTTAAAAGAGCCTCGTTCATCCCCATTAAGCCAATGGTTGAAAAATGATTTCCAAAATAAAAATCCCTTAGCTTTTTAACTGAAGATAAATAATATTTTGAATAAGGATAAAGGCCCTTTTCCATGAAGTTTTCCAGGGCCTTTCTTTTAATTTCCAAGCTTTGTTCAGCTAAGTCCATTAAATCTCCTAGTCTTTCAAAGAAATCTTTTTTGGTTTTAGATAGATAACCAATCCGAGGCATATTAATGGTAACCACGCCGATACTACCAGTCAAAGGAGCTGAGCCAAATAATCCCCCACCTCTTTTGTAAAGTTCTTTGTTAGATAATCTGAGCCGGCAACACATACTTCTGAAATCTTCCGGATTCATGTCTGACTGAACAAAATTTTGGAAATAATTCACTCCATATTTAGCTGTAGCTTCCCATAAAGGAACAAGGGCTGGATTATCCCAGTCAAAATCTTTAGTAATGGAAACGGTAGGAATGGGAAAAGTAAATGGTCTTCCTTTAGCATCACCTTCCATTAAACACTCATAAAAAGCTCGATTAAATACATCTATCTCTTCCTGAAATTGACTATAAGTTTCAGCTTGGGGTTTTCCGCCAATAATAACTGGCTGCTTAGCTAAAAACGATGGCACTTTAATGTCCAAAGTAACATTAAGGAAGGGAGTCTGAAAACCTACCCGAGTAGGAACCATGCAATTATATAGAAACTCCTGCATGGCTTGTTTAACTTCTGGATAACTAAGGCGGTCATAACGAATGAAAGGAGCTAAAAGAGTATCAAAATTTGAAACAGCCTCTGCTCCGGCTGCTTCTCCCTGTAAGGTATAAAAGAAATTTACCAACTGGCCTAAGGCCACTCTAAAGTGTTTGGCTGGTCGGCATTCTAATTTTCCCGAGACACCGCCGAAGCCCCGCAGCAACAAATCATAAAGATCCCAACCCATACAATAGCAAGCAAGAGTTTCTAAATCATGAATGTGAAAATCCTCATTAACAGCAGCCTCTCTGATTTCTTTAGGATAGATTTTGTTTAACCAATATTTTTTAGCAATAGCTGACATAGCGTACTGATTCAATCCCTGCAAGGAATAAGTCATGTTGGCATTTTCATAAACCTGCCAGTCAAGCTCTTGGAGGTATCTATCTACCATTTCAGTGGACTCATCTACTACGGCCACTGCTTCCCTAATTCTTCTTCTCTGCTCTCTATATAATATGTAAGCTCTGGCCGTATCCACCAGGCCTTCTAAAATTAAAACCTCCTCAACAATATCTTGAATTTGCTCAACTTGAGGAATTTCGTCTTTTTTGAACCTCCGGGTTAGAAACTGGACTACTTTGTCAGAAAGTTTCTTGGATTTTTGGCCATCACCTTGATCGGTAGCCGTAATAGCTTTAAAAATAGCATTAGTAATTCGGCTCTGATCAAAATCAACAATCGTTCTGTCTCTTTTTTGGACTTTGGTGATTTTTTTCTCTGACATAACAATAAAAAAACAGGGAAGGTTATTTCATTTTAACTCTTTAAAAAACCTCCGTCAATCGGAGGTCAAGAGTAAACCCTGTGGAAAACCCAAATTTTAGAAGCCGGTGGCAATGACAGTCACTTTAAGCTCCCCTTTCTTTAATTTTTCGTCCTGAACCGCCCCAAAAATCACTTTAGCCTCAGGACTTATCTCTTCGGTAATAATTTTTCCTACTTCGTTGATCTCAGAAAGGGAAATATCTCCGCCACCAGAGGCATTAAACAGCACCCCTTTGGCTCCCCTAGGAGAAACATCTAGTAAAGGGGATTTTATTGCAGCTTTAGCTGCTTGTGCTGCCCGATTTTCACCTTGAGCGTAGCCTACGCCAAAAAGGGCAGTCCCAGAATCTTGCATTATCGCCTTAACGTCGGCAAAATCCACATTAACAATCCCGGGAAGAGTAATTAAATCAGAAAGGCCTTGGACCGCTTGCCTTAAAATTTCGTCGCAGGCCCAAAAAGCATTAACAATTGTGGTTTGCGGGTCCAAAACTTCTAATAATCTATCGTTGGAAATAACAATCAAGCTATCAACCTTTTCTTTGATTCTTCTAATGCCTGACTGGGCAACCTTCTGGCGGTAAATTCCCTCGAAAGAAAAAGGTCGAGTAATTACGGCTACGGTTAAACTTCCTGAACTCCTGGCAACTTCTGCTACCACCGGTCCCGCTCCCGTGCCGGTTCCTCCGCCAGCCCCATAAACCACGAAGGTCATATCAGCTCCTTTCAGAGCTTCTTGGATTTCTTCCTTTTGCTCTTCAGCTGCCAATTTCCCGACTTCGGGATCCATTCCTGCGCCTAAGCCCTGAGTTATTTTTCTGCCAATTCTAATTTTTATATCAGCTCTAGTTTTTATTAAATCCTGAGCATCAGCATTAATAGCAATCAGCTCAACGCTTTTGATATTGCATTTTTTCATTCGGGAAACCGCATTTGAACCAGAACCTCCAATCCCAACCACTTTGATTTTTGCATTTGTTTCCATAATTTCTTTAAGATTTTACTTAAGGGAGGAAGAATCTAAATATTCTTTTTATTTTACTGCCCATACCCTTACCTAATCCTCCGAGAACTGGAGGATTTTCTTCTATTGAATCTGCTCCCCCCAAAGCTAAACCGCAAGCGGTAGCAAAGCAAGGGTCTTCTTCCAAATCTGAAATTCCTCGCGGTTTGCCAACTCGGCAAGGCAATTTAAACTCACGCTTAGCCAGCTCTACTATTTGAGGCAACTTGGCTCCGCCACCAGTAAGAACAATACCGGCTGGCAAGAGTTTCTCTTTAGAAATTTTCTTTAATTCTTTCTGAACCTCTTCAAAAATCTCACAAGTTCTGTCCTCAATAATTCCATTTAAGGCTTTTCTAGAAAAAACTAAGGGTTCTTCGTCTTCGGTCAATTTAATTTTCTCTTTAGGTCGGGAGCCAGGTTTTTTCTCTCCTTTAGCTAGGCAAGAGCCAAATTCAACTTTTACTCTTTCAGCTACGTCTATATCCAATTTTAAACCCATGGCAATATCATTGGTAATGTTAGTTGAACCCATGGGCAAAATAGCCAGATGAATTAAATCGCCCTCTTCAAAAACGGCCAGACCAGTAGTGCCAGCTCCAATATCTACCACCGCCACCCCTAATTCTTTCTGGCGAGGAGTTAAGACTGCTCTGGCAGCTGCAATTGGTGAAGGAACAATATCTGAAACTTGAAGCTCAGAATTCAAGACAGCTTGAGAAAGATTTTTTAAATAAGGAGCGAAGCCCCCCAAAACTAAAACTTCGGCCTCTAATCTTACCCCTTGTAACCCCAAGGCCTCTTTTATCCCATGTTCTCCATCGATAATAAATTCTTGAGGGAAGGCGTTAAAGATTTCTTTGTTTAAAGGTAAAGAAATGGTTTGGGCAGCTTGTAAAACTCTATTGATATCCTCTTCAGATATTTTTTGGTCAGCCCGGGAAACAGCTATGGTGCCTCGAGAGGGAAGAGAAAAAAGATGACTACCGTCAATATTAACAAAAACAGACTCAACCTTAAAACCAGTTTCTTCTTTTATTTTAGAAAAAATATTCTCTAAAACGCTGGCAGCTTCTTCCACTCCTACCACCACTCCCCTTCTAACCCCAGAAGAGTTTTCTTTAATTTGAGAAATTGCCTGAAGCTCTTGGCCAGGTTCTTTACTAGCCACCAAGATTTTTATATTTCCTGTACCAATATCCAAACCGGTTATGATATTAGCTTTTGGCATAGTTTTAAATAATAATTTTGTTTTTCTTCCATTTTTTCAGCTTCTTTAGCTGACTTTTCGTGGTCGTATCCTAAAAGATGTAAAAGGCCGTGAATTAAAACTCGAGCTAATTCTTTTTTAAAAGCTGAATTATATTTCTTAGCATTTTTTTTTACCTCTCTCAAACAAATTACTATTTCTCCCAAACCAACTTCTGAGTTAGAAAAGGCCAGAACATCTGTTACCCGGTTCTTTTTCCGATATCTTTTGTTTAATTCTTTTATTCTTCCTTCTCCCACTAAGGCGACTGATAATTCGTTCCCTTTTCTATTTTCTCTATCTAAAACTTTTTCTGCAACTTTTCTTAAAAAATCTTTTTCAACCGTAACCGTAGTCAAATTATTAACCCCTATCATCTTGCTTCTAACAATTCTTTGACTATTTTAGAAACTTGGCCACCGTCGGCTTTGCCTTTAACCTGAGGCACTAGCTCTTGCATTACCTTTCCCATGTCTTTGGGATCCGCAGCTTCCACTTTGATAATAGCTTCTCTGGCTATCTTTTTAATCTCTTCTTCAGAAAGCTGCTTTGGCAAATATTTTTGCCAGGCTTCAATTGCTTTTTTTTCTTTTTCCACTCTACCCTGCATCTTTTCTAAAAGATGCGAGGGTAAATTTTTCTCTTCCTCCTTTTCATACATAGTAATGGCTTCTTTCTTTTTTTTAATCTCAGAAGAAATCACCTCAATCACCTCCTCATCTGTCAGCTGACTTTCTTTTACCAGCTCTTCCTCTTTCAAATCTTCTTTTTCTTTACTCAATCTGTATCTCTTTTCTTTTTCTTTACTCAAGAGGGCAGCTAAAAGCAATCGCAAAACAGAAGATTGAAATTCTCCTCTCTCTTTTACCGCCGTTTTCAGATCCTGCTGGATTTTTTCTTTCAAGCTCATGAATTATTTAGGTCTTTTGCCTAATTTTTCTAACCTAGCAAACTCTTTTTTAATCTCTTCTTTTCTCAAAGCTGCTCTTTTTTTCATGCTTCGCGATTTCTCCCTTTTCTTAAAGCGACCTCTTCTGACCCGAACCAATAAGCCGCTCTGTTGGAGTTTTTTAGCAAAACGGCGAATTAAACCTTGACTGGTTTCTCTTTCTTGTTTTTTAACTTCTAAAGCCATAATTAAATATTATGCATCGGAACTTCTTCTCCCCAACCTCCTAAAAGATGTAAATGAATGTGGGGGATGTGACCCGTTTTGCCTACGTTAAAAATTAATTTACAAGCGTGGGAAATATTCTTTTCATTAGCTACTTTTTTAGCAGCTGAAATCACTTTTCCCAATAAAAGTAAATCTTTTTCTTGAAAATTGTCTTTCCATTCTAAATGTCTCTTTGGAATAAAAAGTAAATGAATA
>ASKX01000010.1 GCA_000398025.1 Candidatus Paceibacter normanii SCGC AAA255-P19
GTGCCCACTCTAAAAATATGTTGCGGATTGATTGGTTAATCGTTTTAGTTATTTTTGTTTTTCTGGTTTCCTATATAGCCAATGACATTTTGCCAAACATTTTACCTGCTTCTTTATTAGAGCAGTTACCTTTTTAATTATGCCTATGCCCGAAAATGTCAGAGCCCATATTGTTGTTTCCGGTCGGGTTCAAGGCGTCTTTTTTCGGGCGGCAACCCAAGAAAAAGCCCAAAAATTAGGCCTGACGGGTTGGGTTAAAAACCTGGCTGGTAGCCGCGTAGAAGCCGTTTTTGAAGGAAAAAAGGCTAAAGGCGAGGAGATGGTCAAATGGGCCAAAAACGGCCCTCCAGGTGCTATTGTACGGGATTTAGAGCTGATTTGGGAGGAGTATAAGGGTGAATTTAGCCAATTTGAGATAAAATACGACTAATATAATAAATGGGGAAGATTCAAAAAATAAAAGAACAAAGAAAATTGGAGAGAGAAGAGATGCTCCAGAGAAGAAAAGAGAGGAAGAAAAAAGCTTTGAAATTGAGCATTATTTTTATTGCTCTTTGCGTTATTGCAGGCGGGGGATTGGCTGTCTGGAAAACTCTCTGGAAAGAAACACCCCCAGAGGAGCCAGTGGTGGCTAAAGAAAAAATTGCGGTTTTGGAAACTAATTTGGGCGTCATTAAATTCAAGTTCTTCGCTGAAGCTGCTCCCAAAACAGTGGAGAATTTTGAGAAGCTGGCTGGCGAGGGATTTTATGATGGTATAAAGTTTCATCGGGTGATTAAAGATTTTATGATTCAAACCGGCGACCCTAACAGCAAAGATGATGACTGGTTAGATGATGGTTTGGGCGGTCCCGGCTACGCTTTTGAGGACGAGATTAATGATTACAAACTCATCCGGGGCAGGGTAGCTATGGCTAATTCCGGCCCCAATACCAATGGCAGCCAATTTTTTATCCTTATCACCGGATCTACTCCCTGGTTGGATGGCGAGCACACGGTTTTTGGCGAAGTAATTGAAGGCATGGATGTGGCTGACCAAATTGAATCCGTGGAAACCAATGAAAACAACCACCCAATGGAAGATGTAATAATGGCCAAGGTTTATATAGAGGAGATATAAAAATGATAGAGTTCAAAGTTCTTAAAAAAGCCAAAAATAGTCAGGCCAGATTAGGCATCTTAAAAACCGAGCACGGCTTAGTCGAAACGCCAGCTTTGGTGCCAGTAGCCACTCAAGCCGTTATCAAAACTTTAGACAGTCAAGAAGTTAAAGAAACTAAAAGCCAGATTTTAATCTGTAACACCTATCACCTTCATTTAAGGCCAGGCGAAGATATTATTGCTAAAGCCGGTGGTCTTCATCAGTTTATGAATTGGTCGCGGCCTTTAATGACTGATTCTGGTGGTTTCCAGGTGTTTAGTTTGGGTTTTGGTCGTGACTACGGAACTGGCAAAATATTGAAGAAATTTACCCTGCACCTTTCTAAAAAAGATACAGGGTTAATCGGATACGGTCAGCAGCCCAAGCTTTTGAAAATCACTGATAGGGGAGTATTCTTTAGGTCTTCTTTAGATGGGAAGAAATTGTTTTTAGGGCCAAGAGAGTCAATCAAGATTCAGGAAAAATTGGGAGCTGACATTATTTTTGCTTTTGATGAATGCACTTCGCCCATTGCTGATTACAAATACACCAAAAAATCTTTAGAAAAAACCCACAAATGGGCCAAAATCTGCCTGGATGCTAAAAAGACAAAGCAAGCTCTTTTCGGGATTGTTCAGGGCGGCAGATACAAAGATTTAAGAATTGAGAGTGCCAAGTTTATTGGTTCTTTGGCCTTCGATGGTTTTGGTATCGGCGGTGAGTTCGGCTCAAACAAAAGAAAAATGCTTCAGATGTTGGGTTGGGCAATAAAAGAATTACCAAAAGACAAACCCCGGCATCTTTTGGGCATTGGCTATCTGGAAGATATTCCTCAAATCATTAAAGCTGGCAAAATGTCATTGGCTATATAGGAAACCAGAAAAACAAAAATAACTAAAACGATTAACCAATCAATCCGCAACATATTTTTAGAGTGGGCACTAGAGGATTTGAACCTCTGACCTCTGCAATGTGAGTGCAGCGCTCTAACCACTGAGCTAAGTGCCCGCTATATTTAATAATTTAGCAAATTTTTTAAAAACAGGCAATAAAAAGCTGGCGGTACTAATGCCAGCTAAACAACCTTCGAAAAATCATTAGCTAGTTTGCGTAAAACTCCCAACAACTCTTCGGCTTCTGGAGGCGAATATCTCCCTTCTTTTTTGAATTGTGCCAGAAGGGCAAAGACCTCTTCTTCGGTAATTTCCTGAAGTAAGCTTGTATTCGCCGTCAGCCGAGACGCTAAATCTTGGAAGATCGGGTTTTGTGAATTATGAGTTTGTAAAATGTGCAGTAAAACCTCCCGAGTTTTAATGGTTAGTTTTATCCTTGTCGTCGCTCCAACGGCCATTTCGCCCTCCTTCCTAGATAGCAATGAAACCTTGATTATTTTACAACAAATTAAATAAAAAGTAAAATGTAATAAGCATGGCGCAGGTTTTTGAATTTCATTTCAATCCTAAAACTAAGGAAGACATAATCTTTGACAGTTTTTGTTATGAGCCAGAAAACATTTACGAAAAAAGGGTGGGCAGTTTGTATATGCTGGGCATTTTGAAAAATGTTTTGCCCCAGAACGTTCATTTTTTGGAAAAATTAGCCAAAGTAATCAAAGAGAAATATTATCGGACAACCTTAATTAAGCCGGAAAAATCTCTCAAAAACAGCTTAAAAGAAGCCAATGAGTTTTTGGAAAACATTGCTAAGAAGGGCGACGTTAGCTGGCTGGGCAATTTAAATTTTGGCGTAATTTCAATAAAAAACTTTGAGCTGAATTTTACCAGGGTTGGCGACTTAAAATTTTTCTTAATCAGAAAGGGGCAAGTAATCGATATTGACCAGAAATTAAAATTAGAAGAAATCGAACCTTATCCCTTGAAAGTATTTGGCAATATTGTTTCTGGCAAATTAACTGAAAATGATATTCTTTTAGCTTTGACTAAAGACACCCTGGAAACTTTTCAATCTCAAAATTTAATTAAAGAAATTGCTCAAATCATACCTTTCGGGGAAAAGAAGTTAAAACAAATCCTCGATAATAAACACGATATTTTATCTAAAATCTCAGGAGTTTGTCTTTTAATCTTCTTAAGCAAGGACTACACCCCGCCCACCGCCAGAGAAGTTATTTCGCCCAAGCCAGTGAAGTTTTCCTTAAAACAAGTTTTTATTCCTGTTTTTAATCGTCTTTCATACTTTAGAAATCTGATTAAAAAACCAGAAATTAAAATTCCAAAAATCCCTACAGTCAATGAACTTCGTTCATTTTCACCTTTCGCTATGGCTCGGGTACCCAAAATCCCCCTTCCTGCTCTTCCTCATATAAGTTTTCGTTTCAAAAAGAACTTAATTTTAATTTTTGCCCTGGCTGTTTTTTTAGCTCTGGGCTTTTTTGTTGCTCAAAAGGAGGAAAAACAGCGAATTGAAAATTACCAAGAAACTCTTAGAGAAATTGAGGCAAAAGTAGAGGAAGCCGAAAGCTATTTGATTTTAAAGGAAACCAAACCTGAAGCCAGCCAAAAAGCCAATCTACTCTTGAAAGATAGCTGGAATGCGATTTCTCCTTTATCCAAGATTGCTCCGACTCTTCCTTCAGAACTTAACAGCAAAATTTCTTCTCTGAAAGAAACCATTTCAATAAATCTTTACCAATTAAACAAATTAGAAATAATTGAAGAACCAAAAATTCTCTTTGAGTTTAATCGAGAAACGTTTGTTCCTCAAAAAATAGTAGCCGCTGAGGATAAACTTTATTTTTTCAATTCCTATTCAGAAAATCTATTCCTAAGAACGGGCGAAGGCAAAGAGGAAGTTATCCAAATTGATAAAAAGTTTAATGCTGCCACTACTATTGATAAAGCAGCCGTATTTTTCTCCAAACCCGACCAGTTAACTATTTTAGAAAATGGGAAAATTAATTTGTCTCCCCTAGAAACTCTTTCTGATTTTGATTACGATTTAGTTTCTTCTTACAAGTCAAGCCTTTATTTCTTAGACAAAAAGAAAGGAGAAATAATAAAATACCCTTACCGAGAAAGCTTTAATTGGGGCTCGCCTCAATTTTGGTTGGCTCCCCAAGCAAAAAAAGCCATCAGCCCCAAATCAATGGCGGTTGATGGCTCAGTTTGGTTTTTAAATAAAGACAATTCGCTGACCAGGTATTATGGCGGATGGCCTCAAGAAACAATAACTGCAGAGTTATTTCCTACCGCTAAAAACTTTTCCCAAATTGTCACAATCGCTGCTCTCCCTTATCTTTATCTTTTAGAACCAGACCAGTCGAGAGTGATTGTTTTAGATAAGTCTGGTCAAATCTTCAAGCAATTCCAAAGTCAAAAATTTGATAACCTTTTAGATTTGGCTGTATCTGGAGACGGAAAAACAATCTATCTTCTTAACGAATTGAAAGTTTTTACTTTAACTCTACTTTAGCTCCAGCTTCCTCAAGTCTCTTTTTCAGGGTTTCAGCCTCTTCTTTTTTAACGTTCTCTTTGACCACTTGGGGAGCGGCGGCGGCTGCATCCACCAAATCCTTGGCTTCTTTGAGGCCTTTTTGAGTAACATCACGAACCACTTTGATCACCTCAATCTTTTTATCTCCCACTCCAATCAAGGTAATAGTGAACTCGGTTTTTTCTTCTACTGAAGCTTCAGCTTCAGCACTAGCAGCCGGAGCCGCCACCGCTACTGGAGCGGCCGCTGAAACACCGAATTTCTTTTCCAAAATCTTTACTAATTCAGCCAAATCTATCACACTCATCTCTTCTATTTTTTTGACAATATCCTCAAATTTTTTGGGGACTTCTATCTTTTCCTCTTTTTCTTTTTTCTCAACCATAATTTTAGAAATTAGGTAATTAGAAATTAGACATTTATGTTTTGGCTTTTGCCAAAACATTGATTAGACCTTTAATGTTCCCCTGTAAAACGTTAATAAAGTTTGAGACAGGGGCAGAAATACTTCCTACTAATTGGGCTAAAAGCACCTCTTGGCTTGGCAACTGAGCCAGAGTAATTATTTCTTCCGCTTCCTTATATTCGTTTTCAATAAACCCGCCCAAAATTTTTATATTAGGATTATCTTTAGAAAATTGATAAACCATTTTGGCCGGCGACATATAATCTTCATATCCAAAAACTAAAGCAATCTCACCTTGTAATTCTTTTGTTTTCATCTCCAGTCCTTTTTCTTTGAAAGCTAGGTTAAAAAGGGTTTTCTTAGCCACCTTAAGTTCGTTGGCGGCAGCTTTTAATTTTTTCCTCAAATCAGAAAGGTTTTTTACTTTTAAGCCAGTGAAGTCAACAAAAATTAGGGCTTTTTGTTTCTCAAGCTTTTCTTTTAAATCATCAAGGATTTTCTTTTTTTGGTCTTTAGTCAAAGCCATAAAAAATCTGCGTTTTAACCGCAGACAAAAAAACACCTTTGGGCCTCGAGGGGTCTTATGGTTGCCCCTTGTCTGCGGTAATACTTTAATTTAATAAATTCTTATCCTTTTGTCAATACCTCGGTCAGGATTTCGCCAAACTTTCTAGCAGCTGCTGGGCCGTTACCGGTAACGATTTTTCCATCAACGACTACTGCTTCGTCTTGATAAGCAGCGCCATTTTCCTCCAAAATTCTCACTGGACCCTTATCCATAGGTGAAGACCAAACTGTTGCTTTCTTCCCTTCTAAAATTCCGGCTTTAGCTAAAATAACTGATGAAATACAAATGGCAGCTAAAACTTTACCCTGGGTTATTGTCTCTTTGGCTATCTTATAAGAAGTTTCATTATCCAGATTCTCCAGACAACCTGGTCCACCGATAAACACCACGGCGTCAAAATCGCTTATATTGATTTCGGAAATCAATAGATCGATCTCTACTTCGCCGCCGTCAGCTCCAATAGCTTTGCCTTTTTGGCAGCTTCCGGTTAAGACTTTGGCTCCAGCTGACTCTAAAACTTCTTTGGGCACAAAATACTCCTCGTCCCGAAAATCTCTGAAAGCAACTATGATGACAATTTTTTTATTATTCAAATCCATCATTTCAGATACTTAGCTTTTTTAATATTGTGCTCTTCTAAGGTTTCACTAAAAAGAGTTTCTCCTTCTGGAGTAGAAAGGTAATACCAAAATTCACTACTTTTAGGATATATTGCCGCCAAAATGCTTTCAAGGCCGGGATTGCAAATTGGATGCTCTGGCAACCCCAACCTCTCATAAGTTTCCATGGCCGCATCCACTTGAAGAGGCATGCCGATCTTTAATCTTTTCCATAAAACATCGGCGGCCAGTTCTTTTTCTTCTTTGGTTTTCACCTCTTTTTCCAATAAAGAAGCCATAATAACTATTTCTGGGGTTATCTCAAGGTCTTTAGTCTTTTCCTGAAAATTAGCTTGCATTTTTTCAACAATTTCTTTCAGACTCGCCCCTCTCCTTACCCAATAAGTATCAGGAAAGAGATAACCTTCCAATTCTGACATTTCATCATATAATTCTTCGGCCTGAAACATTCCTTTGTTTTCAAAATAAAAGCCGACGTCTTTTAAGGTCCAGCCTTCAATTATGGTAATTTCTTCTTTAGCTATGTCTCCTGAAATAATTTTTTGAGCAATCTCAGCAGAACTCTCGGTTGAGCTTAAAGAATATTCACCGGCCTGAAGCTTACCTTGGGCCCCCTTTAGAAAAACATAAAACTCAAAAAAACATTTGCTTTTAATTAAATCTTCTTTTTCTAAGTTCTCTGCTACCAAAAAAAGATTCTCCCCTTTCTCGATTAAAAAGAGCTTTGCCTCAGCAAAACAACAGCTCTTTGGCGAATAAACCCCCTGCCAAACAAAACCTCCCAAAGCAATAATTATTATCAAAAAAATAAGTGTCCTTTTCATACAACGAGATTTTAATTTATTAAAATCGAATGTTGGAGATGAAGCTTTAGCTTCATCGACTCATTTGGTGATGAGGGGAACGAAGATGAAGCCAGGGTATTCTTTTTCTTCAAAATGCTTCTGGTCCTTTTTGATATAAAGCCAAACTGAAGAATCAATAGGCACGACTATTCGGCCACCCACTTTTAATTGCTCTTGCCAGGCAGAAGCAATCTCTCTGGCGGTAGCTGAAACCAAGATTTTATCATAGGGTGTCCCTTTTTGGTAACCCTTAGAGCCGTCAGCGCAAATGCACTCCACTATTCCCTTTTCAATAAAATTGTATTTTTCGATATTCTTTTTGCCAAATTCCACCAATTCAGGTACTATGTCAATTGCTATAACTTTACCTCTCTCTCCAACTATTTCAGCCAAAAGGGCAGCGGTCCAGCCCGAACCTGAACCAATGTCTAAAATTTTATCTCCCTCCTTCGGTTCTAATTGTTCTATCATAAAAGCCACTACCAAAGGCTGGGAAATAGTTTGACCATAACCAATAGGCAGAGCTTCGTTCAACTCAGCCAGATTTTTCATATTCTCTGGCAAAAAATCTATTCTCTTTATTCTCTTGAAGGCCTCAATTATCCTTGGCGTTTTTAACCACCCTTCTTCAATTAAATTATCGGCTAGTGCCATATTCTTTTAGTTTTTTCCTAATTCTTAGTTTCTGCCAAAAGCTAATTCTATCAATAAATAAAATGCCATCCAAGTGGTCAATTTCGTGTTGAAAAACTCGGGCCGGCAGACCTTCAGCTTTAATTTGAACTTTTTCTCCTTTCTCGTTCAGGGCCTCAATTTCTACTTCCTTGGCTCTTTTTATTTTCAAAAAAAGCCCTGGGAAACTTAAACAGCCCTCTTCCATTATTTCAGCTTCTTTGGTCTTTTTTATTATTTGAGGATTGATAAAAACCTGAGATCTCTCTTGGATGGGATAAACCACAATTACTCTTTTTGTTTCCCCTACTTGGGGAGCAGCTAAACCAATCCCATTTTTCTCTTGCATAGCTTCTATCATTTCCCAACCAAGATTTTTTATCTCTTCATTAACCTCCTTCACCTCTTCACATTTCTTCCTTAAAACTGGATTTGGATATTTAACTATTTCTTTACTCATAGACCGAGTTTTTATTTATAAAAACGAAGGTAAAGATGAGAATATAATTCTCATCGCCTACTCGTATCTTCTAAGAGCTTCTACCGGTTTAAGTTTAGCTGCCTGCCTAGCTGGAAAGAATCCCGCCAAACAACCTACGACAAATGAGAACACTAAACCAAAGATGATCAAGCCAGGGGTAATTGAAGCCGAGAAATAAAAGAGAGGATGTGCCTGGCCATATAGTTCAATTGTCTTAGCCAAACCAGCCCCCAACAAAGTTCCGCCAATCCCGCCAACAAAACCAATAATGCCTGCCTCAAAAAGGAAAATGCTCAAAACGGCAGAGTTAGTAGCGCCGATCGCCTTCATAATACCTATTTCTTTGGTTCTTTCCTTCACCGAAGTAAACATGCTGTTCATAATACCAATGCCGCCGACAACAATGGCGACTGAGGCAAAGGCGATGATGACAAATTGAATAATACCCAAAATAGTATCGACCATGTTTCCCATTTTTTCTGAAGTAAGCACGGAGAAGTCAGCTTCATCCGTTCCGATCCTTCTCTTCCTTGTCTCTTTAAGGCTTTCTTCTATTTTTTCGGCTACGACATTTTCGTCTACACCCTCTTCAAGTGTGACCATAGCGTAGGCGGCCGTCCCGCGCTTCTCTCCGGTTAATTCTTGGTATACTTTCATATCCATATAAATCATACTGTCATCCTGTTTTGAACCCAAAGAATTCAACGCTCCAGCTATCTCAAATCTTCTTCCTTTTATAACCATTTCTGAACCTATTTCTACTTTTTTTGAAAAGATTTCATTAGTCACATGTGAACCAATCAAGATTTGATTGCCCTTGCTCGGCCACCTCCCTTCAGCTATACTCCATCCCTGAAAAAAACTTAAAATCTCCAAACCTTCTTTCCAAGGGTCATACCCTGCTATAGCAGCTTGTTTTGCCTCGTCCTTATATCTGACAACACTTCCCGTGTAAGAAAGTCCTAAAACTTCGTCCACGCCATCTGCTTTTTTAATTGCCTCCATATCTTCTGGCTGCAGCTTTACTCCGCCGAACATCATTGAGGAAAAAATATCTTCATCTCCTCCGGGCATAACCATAACCATCTCTCCCCCCATAGACTGCAGTTGCTGGTTAATGGTTGATTTTAATCCTTCGCTCAAAGAAAGCAGAGAAATTATCAGAAAGACGCCGATAACAATACCTAAAATAGTCAGAAAATTTCTTAATGTTCTTGTCCTGATGTTTCTTATGGCAATATTAAAATATTCTTTTAGTTTTTCCATAGATATTCTTTGGCTATTGAATGGTTTTTAACTATCTGACCATCTTCAATATTTACTATCTGTTCAGCGTAATTGGCTATCTTCGGATCATGAGTTACCACCACCATTGTTTTTCCTTGTTTTTTATGAAAATCAGTCAGGGTTTCCATTATCATTTTTCCCGTAACAGAATCCAGATTTCCTGTCGGTTCGTCAGCGATAATTACTTCCGGATCGTTGGCAAAGGCTCTGGCCAGAGCCACCCTTTGTCTCTCTCCACCGGACAGTTCAGACGGTTGATGAAATGTTCTCTCCTTTAATCCAACTCTTTCCAAAATTCTTTCTGCCTTTTCTTTTCTCTCAGCTAAGGGCACTCCCTGGAAAATCATCGGGAGCATTACGTTTTGCACCGCATTTAGATTGGGCAATAAGTTGAATTCTTGAAAAACAAAACCCAATATCTCCCCCCGGAATTGGGATAGGTGACTTTCTGACATCTCTGAAATATCTTTTCCTTTTAAATATACTTTTCCCTTGTCCGGAAAATCCAAACAACCGATCATATTCAAAAGAGTTGATTTTCCGGACCCGGAAGATCCCATAATCGCCACAAAAGCGCCTGGAAAAATTTCCAGGCTTAGTCCCCTTAAGGCGTGCACTTCTATCTTCCCTAACTGATAAGTTCTCCAAACATTTTCTAATTTAATAATTGGCTCTGGCATTTATTAACGTAAAATTACCTCCTCTCCTTCGGATAGCCCAGAAAGAATCTCTACCATGTCGTTGCTCCCCTTAAGACCGACTTCTATTTCTTTTTCTTCAATTTTTTCACCTTCTAAAATTTCAACTATTATTTTACCGTTTTTCTCTTGGAGTACATCCTCGGGGACGACTAAAACATTTTCTTTGGTTGCAGTTCTAATCTCCAGGTCAGCTGTCATTCCAGGTTTGACGCCGGCTGGTATCTCTCCAAAAGCGATGTTAACTTCGTAATAAACCACTCCTTCAACTATCTTTTCGGCCGGGTTAATTGAAATTACTTCTCCCTTAAAAACTTCATCAGGAAAAGCAACTAAGGAAATTTCCACTGGGTTGCCAACATCTATTTTAACAATGTCTTCTTCATAAATATCTACTTCTATTTCATAGGCGGCTTTGGGCAAAAGAACAACTGCCGAGTCTTGGAGCATGGGCTGAACCGTCTCTCCTTCTCTCTTTTTTACTTCCACTACTTGAGCTTCAACCGGACTTCGGAGAGTAGCTTCGCTCAGTTGATTTTCCAGAGCTTTAACTTGAGCCTGGGCTTGGTCAATCTCAGCTTGATACAAATTAATGTCTTCTTTTTGAGCCGGAGCGGTAATTAGATTTAACTCATCTTCAGCTACAGCCAAAACGCCTTCGGCAGCAGAAACTTTGGCTTGGGCAGTGTTGATATCTGCCTCATTGGCCAACTCGGTGGAAGAAATAGTTTGCTGAGCATTAGTAACGTTGGTTAAGGCAGTGTTAATATATTCCCGATGGGTGTCTAGGGAAGTTTTATCAGTAGAAGAAACTACAACATGATAACTTGAGCTTTGGCAATATTCTCGAATAGCTTTTAACGCACCAGATAGTTTAGATAAACCTTCTTTTGTCTGAGAAAAAGATTTGTCAATGTTTTCTTCCGAAGAATCTGTTTTGGTTGCCTCTAAACTAGACTTGATTTGAGAAACTGCTTGAATAATTTTTTCTTCATTTTCTCTTACTCCAAATCCTTCCTGGTCATTTTGAGTAAAATAGGTTCTCTGAATAAGATCTACGCTATTTTGAACGTTGTAGGCCTTCAAATAGGCATCCTCTAAAACGTTTAAAGCGTCTTCGTAGGCAGCATCTAAATCGTCTCCGGCTTGAGATTTTACATCTTGAAGATTCAGCTTGGCGTCTTTTAGAGAAATTTGGGCATTAAAAACAGTCGTTTCAGCTTTTTGAGTTTCTTCTTTGGTAGCGCCAGCCAATAATTTATTCAATTTGGCTTGAGCCAAAGAAAGAACGGCATTAGCTTCTTGAAGCTGAATTGTTAAATCGCTGGTCTCTAATCTTGCCAAAGCGGTTCCTTTTCTTACTTCCTCGCCAACTTCAATATAGATATTTTCAATCCGGCCGGCATTTTTGAAGCCGAGGCTTATTTCTTCGCCCTTCTTTACCTGGCCGGTCTCTGAAACTTCCTGAATAATTTCTCCCTGAGAAACCTCAACCAGATCGAAAGAAGGCTGGGTTTCTTTAAAAAACCCTTGATAGATGGCAATAATTATTAAGAGGGCCAAAATCCCCCCGGCAATTTTTTTCCAGTTAGTCATATTTTTGTTTAGATAAAATTTTATACCAGTCGGGATAACAAGTAATCCCTTGAAAAATTACTCCCCCTAAAATCCCGCAGGAAAGTTGAGGAGAAAAAGGGAAAAATTTAAGGGTTAATCCCGAAATCAAAATGCCTAAGCATATTACCCAGTGATGTAGGTGTAATTGATATTTGCCAATACCAAATCTTAATGACTTCACCTTTCCTGGAATGCCAGGCTCCTCACCGGAAAGGAGTTTGGCCGTGAAATATCCCATAAGCACTCCCAAATAAATCTCTAAAGAGAACAGAGCTAGAGGCATACTCCAAAAAAATCTTGACTTGGCCAATTTCGGTTTTAAAAAATGTAATTTTTTCATGACTTGGCGGGTCCGCCAGGACTCGAACCTGGAACCTGCGGTTTTGGAGACCGCCATTCTAGCCAGTTGAACTACGGACCCTTATTTCTTTAATTCTTTATGTACTGTATGTTTTCTACACCACTTGCAGAATTTTTTCAATTCTAACTTCTTCTCGCTAGCTTTCTTTGATTTACGAGTATAATAATTTATTCTTTTACATTCTTGACACTGAAGTTTTACAAATGGTTTCTTTTTTACTGCCATGGATTTCGCTTGAGCCGGAGACGAGAATTGAACTCGTGCTCTTCTCTTTACCAAAGAGATGTTTTACCACTAAACTACTCCGGCCTGGGCAGGGAGGGATTCGAACCCCCGAAGGCCGAGGCCATGTGGTTTACAGCCACACCCGTTTGTCCACTTCGGTACCTACCCTAAAAATATATATTCTATCTTAGCAAATTAACTGCTACTGTTCAACTTGTCCTGAATTTATTGAAGGATGATTTTGGCTTGTTTTTTCCGCCATTGGGCAATTTTCTTATGGTCGCCAGACAAAAGCACCTTTGGCGCTTTCCACTTGACTCCTTTTTTTGGCGAAAAAACTTCAGGCCGGGTATATTGAGGATATTCAATAAATCCTTTTTCTTTGGTGATTCTTTCCTTTAATAATTGGGGTTTGCCCAATACTTTAGGAATTAACCTAGCTACCGTTTCCATCGCTACCATAGCTGGCAGCTCTCCGCCCATTAAATCATAATCCCCTATTGACAGCTCAACATCGGCAACGTGCTTGGCCACCCTTTCATCTATTCCTTCGTAACGGCCGCAAATCATAATTATTTGGTCTAGCTTGCTAAACTTGTAAGCTATTTGCTGGTTAAATTTCTTACCGCGCGGAGTAAATAGGATAACTTTTGCCTTTTTCTTTTTTTTGATATCTTTTACTGCTTTGTAGATTGGCTCCACCTTGAGCACCATTCCCAATCCCCCGCCAAAGGGCCGGTCATCAACCGTTTTATGCTTATCTTTGGTCCACTTCCTTAGATTATGGATATTAATTTTAATTAAACCCTTTACTTGGGCTTTTTTTATAAAAGATTCTTTCAGATAAGAATCAAAAATCTCGGGGAAAATGGTAATGATATCAAATTTTAGCATAGGCGATGAAGTTTTCCTTAAACAAAAACGGTGCCTTTCCTATATTAGCACCGTTTTCGGTTTTTGTCAGCAGAAATTCCTGCTTACAATTTCAGCTCTTCGAGGTCTTCTCCTGCAGTAGGAGTTCTTCTTTCTCGGGTAGCACCTCTACCACCAGCTGGTTCCTCGATCTTTAAATTCACGCGAGCGTGATTTTTCAGACCGACAATTCGAACCAAGTTTCTAAGAGCTCTGGCAGTAGATCCTTCTTTGCCGATGATCTGACCCATGTCTTCGGGGTTTACTTTCAAAGAAAGCAATACTCCCATTTCGTCAACCTTACGGTCAACTTTGACATCTTCTGGGTTATCAACCAAAGCCTTAACGATGTACGCGAGGAAGTCTTGATCAGAAGGTTTTTTCTCAGCCATAATTCTTTCAGCGAATATGTTGTTCTAGTAGCTCAACCTTTCTTGCCCGCCTGGGGCGGGTAAACCTACTTCTCCTACTTTTCATTCAGGATTTCGGAGGTTCGGTAAATCTGTAATATAGCTACTGTTTAATATTTTAATCTTTATTTGGGATTTGTCAAGGACCAAGCCCGCCGAAGCGGGCGAAGGTGAAGATGAAGGCAAACTTTGGAAAAGGTAAACTTCATCGCCTTCCCAGTAAGTTGCCAAGGAATAGAAGAGAGAGATTTCCTTTAGCTTCTCCTTAGCAACTGACTGGGGAGGAAGTAAACTTCCTCCCGAAGATCCTTTTGGACCCTATTCCGCTTTTTGGCTAAATCACTTTTGATGATTAGAGCAGTGTACCCCGCTTCCGACCATCCTTCGATTAACTCAGGACAGCCGAAGACAGTAATCTATTCAGTTGTTAGTTGTTGTGAAGACCATCAGGAAGTTCTTGATGGAGACGAGGGGTCATATGAAACCTCATCTGGAGCTCCTCAGCTTTACATTGAGGAATGGGCATTCCTAAATCGTCGTACGCTGCCTCTGCTATCGGCTGAGGATCAGTACAAGATTCAGGATTGCGCTCCAAAACTTTAGTAATTCTTCCAAACATGCCATCCTCCTTTACGGTGTTTTTTCAAATATAACAGGCGGCTCTCGCGAGAGAGCCGCCTGACAGTCAGATTATAAAAAATACCTATATATTGGTAACTCTCTCCCTTAACAAACCTATTATAACATATACTTCAGATTTGTCAAGAGGGAGAGAAGTATTATTCTGTTTTGGATTCCTCTTCTTTTGGTTCCTCTTCCTTTGTTTTTACTTCCTCAGCCGGTCTCTCTTCAACTGGTTTCTCTTCTGTTGACTTTTCTTCTTTCGGAGCTTCTTCTACCTTTGGAACCTCGACAGCTGGTTTCTCCTCAGTTGGTTTTTCTTCCTTTTTCTTCGGTTTTTTATGCACGTCTATCTTCTTTCCTTCAATAATTTTTTCGGAAACCAGCAAATTATGAACCGTATTCGAAGGTTTAGCTCCTACTGATAACCAATATTTAATCCGCTCTGGCTTTAAAACTTTCTTTTTAGTTAAAGGATCAAAAAAACCAACCGTTTCCACAAAACGGCCTTTAGTAGAGGCTCTTCTTTTGTCTGTAACTACTATCTTGAACGATGGCTGATTTTTTTTACCGGTTCGAAAAAATCTAATAACTAACATAGTAATTTACCAGCCCTTTTCTTTTAGGGCGTTTTTAGCAGCTTCACTTTCGGCTTCTTGCTTAGAGGAACCTTCACCTTTAGCTATCAGTTCTTTATCCAGAAAGACACCGATAACAAAATGTTTGGCATGGTCTGGCCCCCACTCTTCTAAAACTTTGTAGGCGGGGGTAATACCGACTTTCTCTTGGGTCTCTTCCTGAAATTGAGATTTAGCATCTTTCAACAGACCAGCTTCGATAATATAAGGAATTTGGGGGATTAAATGCTTCTCAATAAATACTTTACAGGCGTCGTACCCTTGGTCAAGATAAAAGGCCCCAATTAGCGACTCGAAAGTATTGGCTAAAATATATTGACGAGCCTTCCCAATCTCTTTGGTTTCGCCGCGGGAGAGTAAAAGAAAATCATTAAACCCCAAATTTTTAGCAACTTCTGAAAGCATTCTAGCATTAACCAAGGCGGCTCGCCAACTGGTCAATTCCCCTTCTGATTTTTTAGGGTATTTCTGATAAAGATGCTCGGTAACGATTAGCTCCAAAACGGCATCCCCTAAGAATTCTAACCTTTCATTGTTCTCTAAGAGGGAATCGGGGTTTTCATTCAGATAAGAACGGTGGCAAAAGGCCTGGGTTAATAATTCTTTGTTCTTAAAATTAAGGCCTAACTTTTTTTCTAATTTAGAAAAATCTTTTACCATTGAGATAAATTGGAAATTTATTGAAGATCGAAATGAATTGAAAATTCATTGAGCATATTATTTCTTTTCGCTTGGCTCTATTTCCTTAAATACTGTTCCCAAGACACCGTTTATAAACTTGCCAGAACTCTCCCCACCAAAACTTTTAGCCAATTCAATAGCTTCGTTAATCGCTACTTTGGGAGGAACGGCCGTTTTGTCTTCATATAATAATTCATACAACCCAATTCTTAAAACATTTCTATCGACAATGCTAATTTGGTTAATCGGCCATTCGGGAGCTGCCTTTTCCATAATTTTATCAATTGCATCAAGGCGTTGAATTACTCCGGTGACCAATTCCCAAACAAAACTGGGGTCATCTAGCCCAGGACCAAATTCTTTAACATTTCTCTCAACAATCTTTTCTAAATCTGCCTTTTTTCCTGAAAAGTCCCATTCATAGAGGGACTGCATGGCAATGGAACGTGATAAATGTCTGGAGGCCATATTTTATTTACCTTTTAGAAAGTTCTTGCCAGGTTAAGGATTTTTCTTTTTTGGCTTCCTTTTTTTCTGCTTCCTCTTTAGCTTTCATTTCTTTTTCTTTAGCTTTTTTTTCTTTTTTAGTTAATTTTTTGAGAACATCAACCACTTCACTACCTTTGTAATATCCGCAATTCCAGCAAATAACGTGGGGCAGCACCGGCTTGCCGCACTTCGGACATTTGGTTAGGCCTGGTTTTTTCAAAAAAATCTGAGACCTTCTTTTGTCTCTTCTGGATTTGGTGTGTTTTTGCTTTGGAACAGCCATATCAATAGCGTAACATATATTTAAATTTTCTTCAAGGCAAACAATGACCAATTCTTAATCAAACCCTTAACCGGTTTAAAGCTTTTCCTATGTATTTTGCACGGACCATATCTTCTTAATTTTCTTCGATGGATCTTTGTGGGATAGCCCTTATGTTGGGCAAAACCATAGCGAGAATATTTCTGATGATACCTTTCCATTATTCTGTCTCGGGTAACTTTGGCAATAATGGAAGCTGCCGCACAGGAAAAAACTTTTTCATCCGCTTTGACAATTGATTTTTGAGGAATTTTTAAATCCAAACTCATTCTCCCATCTAAAACTAAAAAGTTGGGTTTCCTTCTTAATTTTTCTATGGCTCGTTTCATGGCTAATTTGGTAGCTTGAAAAATATTTATTTTGTCAATTACTTTTTCTGAAACCTTCCCTATCCCCCACTCAATCGCCTGATGTTTGGTTAAAATCTTATAAAACTCTCCTCTTTTCTTTGGTGATAATTTCTTCGAATCCTTTAAAACTAGTTTTCGAAGATCGGGACTCCGAAAATTGATTAAGACGACGGCAGCAGCGACGACCGGACCGGCTAAAGGTCCTCGGCCAGCTTCATCTAGACAAGCCACCCTTATGAACCCCTTTCTCCATAGCTTTCTTTCTTCATTTAAAGAAACCATATTGTTATATTGTAGCATGGGCGATGAGATAAATCTCATCTTCACCTTCGTTTTCGTTTTGCGAAAACTCGGTATTTGACTAGATTGAGAGAAAAAAGTAAAATAATTTAATTGGCGAAGAGGACTTTTATTTTGGGTCGATGAAGCTAAGGCTTCATCTCCAGTTTCGTCTTAATAAATTAAGACTCACTCTATGAAGTTTACCCATTTACACGTTCACTCTCACTATTCCTTACTGGATGGTCTGTCCAAGATTGATGAGCTTTTGGATAGAGTGAAGGAATTGGGAATGGATTCGGTTGCCTTGACCGACCACGGAAATATTTACGGAGCAGTAGAATTCTACAAAAAAGCAAAAGATAGAGGAATAAAACCGATTATTGGTTCTGAGATTTATCTGGCCCTTGAAAGCATGCACCAAGAGAGACCAAATGTTGATGACAAGAGATATCATTTGGTTTTGTTAGTAAAGAACGAGCAGGGATATCAAAACTTAGTTAAACTTTTGACCAAAGCCCACCTGGAGGGTTTTTATTATAAACCCAGGGTTGATGAAGAACTGTTGGCTAAACACTCAGAAGGATTGATCGCTCTTTCGGCCTGCCTGGCTGGTAAAATTCCTAAAATGATTGTGCAAAGAAAAATGGGGGAAGCAGAAAAAACTGCCTTGCGCTATCAGGAAATTTTTGGCAAGGGTAATTTTTATTTAGACATTCAGCATCACCCCAACTCTCCTGACCAAAAAACTGCCAATAAGGGCCTAATTGCTATTTCTAAAAAGTATGGCATTCCTCTGGTGGCTACTAATGATGTTCATTATTTAAAGCCCGAAGATGCTGAGGCCCAAGACATTTTAATGTTAATTAATACCGGCGCTGACCCCAACGATCCTGAGCGGCTAAGTTTAAGAGAAGATGACTTTTCCCTGCGCAGCCCGGAACAGATGGCAAAAGATTTCAAAAGCTTACCTGAAGCTATTGAAAATACCCAAAAAGTTGCCGAACAGTGCAATTTCCAATTTGATTTAGGAAAGATTAAACTACCAACCTTTGAAACACCTTCAGGAAAAACTCAAGATGAATACTTAACTGAGCTCTGTCAGCAGGGTCTTAAAAAGAGATTTGGAGAACAGCCCTCAAAAGAAGCTCTGGACAGATTAAACTATGAGCTTTCAGTGATTAAGCAAACTAGTTTTGCTCCTTACTTTTTGATCGTTCAAGATTTTGTTAATTGGGCAAAGCAAAATCGGATTATTGTAGGACCGGGCCGAGGTTCAGTTGGTGGCTCTTTGGTGGCTTACTTGCTTAATATCACTAACGTTGATCCTCTAAAATATAATCTTTTATTTGAAAGATTTTTAAACCCAGACAGAATTTCTCTGCCCGACATTGATCTTGATTTTACCGACCGCCGGAGAGATGAAGTAATAAATTACGTCGCTCAAAAATATGGCCGAGACAGAGTGGCTCAAATTATTACTTTTGGCACTATGGCGGCCCGAGCCGTAGTTAGAGATGTGGGTAGAGCTTTTAATTATGCTTACAGTTATTGCGATCAAATTGCCAAGATGATTCCTTTTGGTCTAACCTTAGACCAAACTTTGGCCAGCGTGGATGAATTTCGCCAGGCCTATTTAAGCGATCCTCAGGCCAAAAAGTTAATTGATTTTGCCAAGAAGCTGGAAGGAGTAGCTCGCCATGCTTCCACTCATGCCTGCGGAGTGGTAATTTCAGCTGAGCCTTTAGATAAAATAGTCCCTTTGCAGCACCCCACTCAAGATGACCAAGTCATTGTTACTCAGTATGAGATGCACTCGATTGAAGATTTGGGCTTGTTAAAAATGGATTTCTTGGGATTGAAGAACTTAACCATTATTGAAGACACCCTGGCCCGGATTTATAAAGTACAAGGTAAAAAGATTGATATCGAAAACATTCCTCAGGGCGATAAAGCTGTTTTTAAGCTTTTACAGGGCGGAGAAACAGTTGGCGTCTTCCAGCTTGAGAGCGAAGGAATGAGGAGATATCTTAAGCAATTAAAGCCCACTGAATTTGAAGATATAATTGCTATGGTGGCTCTCTACCGACCAGGCCCTATGTCTCTTATCCCAGAATATATCGCTGGAAAACATAAAAAAAAGAGGGTTGATTATCTCCATCCCAAATTAAAACAGATCCTAGGCTCCACTTATGGAATTGCTGTTTATCAAGAGCAAATTATGCAAATTGCCCAAGAGTTGGCTGGATTTACTTTGTCTGAAGCTGATGTTTTAAGAAAAGCTATTGGTAAAAAAATTAAAAAACTTTTAATGGGCCAAAAGGAAAAATTTATTGGGGGAGCAACTAAAAACGGAATAGATGAAAATGTTTCTTTGAAAATTTGGCACTGGATTGAACCTTTTGCCAGATATTCTTTTAACCGCTCACATGCCGCCGCCTATGCTACTATTGCCTATCAAACTGCTTATTTGAAATCTCATTTCCCAGTTGAATTTATGGCTTCCCTCTTAACTTCAGAAAGGAACGACGTAGAAAGAATTGGCTTTTTAATTACCGAAGCTAAAAAAATGGGAATTGAAGTTTTGTCCCCAGATATCAATGAAAGCTTGCAGAACTTTACTGTTGTTCCTCCCCAAGAAATTCGCTTTGGGCTCTTGGCTATCAAAAATGTTGGCTACAATATTGTCGAAACTATTGTCAAGGAAAGAAAAGCCATGGGCACTTATAGTTCAATTTTAGATTTTGCTAGCCGGATTAATTCCCGCGATTTAAATAAAAAATCTTTAGAAAGTTTAATTAAGGCTGGGGTTTTTGATAAAATAGCCGAAAGGAATCAACTGTTGTTTAACTTGGAAAGACTACTGGATTCAGCCAGAGAAACTCAAAGAATAAAAGCTAATGGCCAAAGGGGTCTTTTTGATGGCCTGGTCGCCACCAATGAATTTCAGTTAACAGCCACCGAACCCGCTTCTAAAACGGAAAAATTAAATTGGGAAAAGGAATTATTAGGGCTTTTTGTTACCTCTCATCCTTTAGAAGATTTCAGAAGAGTTTTTGAAAAAAAATGTCCTAGTATCTCAAAAATTAAAACTTTTACCAATCGTCAGGTTAGAACCGGCGGGCTTATTTCTAGAATTAAAAAAATTATCACTCGAGGAGGAAAACCAATGCTTTTTTTGAGTTTGGAAGATTTAACTGATAAAATTGAAGTGGTTGTTTTTCCAGGGATAATTCAAAAAAATCCTTCGGCTTTTCAAGAAAATAAAATTGTTTTACTTTCAGGTCGGATTGATCTGCGAGATGGTGTACCCAAAATAATTTGCGAAGAGATAGAAGAAGTCACTGAAAGTTAAAATTAGAATATAGAATGTGGAATGTAGAATGTAGAATGGGAATCTGGAATAAAAAGAATAAAGAATTTCCTATATTCTAAATTCTGTATTCTTATTCAATATTCTATATTCAATATTCAATATTCTTAATAAAGATGAAGATAGATACTATCAGACATTCACTTGCTCATATAATGGCCTATGCTGTTCAGGAAATGTATCCTGGGACGCATTTTGGCATTGGGCCGGCAATTGAAAACGGCTTTTATTATGATTTTACTTTGCCCTCTGAAGCCTCCGGCGAAGGAGGGACTTTTGCTCCTGAAGATTTACCAAAGATTGAAAAAAAGATGAAAGAGTTAATTAAACAAAATCTTGAATTCAAGAAGAAAACTGTCTCAAAAAAGGAAGCAAAAAAGATATTTAAAGACCAGCCCTATAAATTAGAACTGCTTTCGGAGATCGAGAGTCCGAAAGTTAGTATTTATGAAAGTGGAAAGTTTGTTGATTTATGTAAAGGACCTCATCTAAAATTAACCAAGGAAATTCCCACTGATGCCTTTAAGTTAACCAAAATTGCCGGTGCCTATTGGCGGGGAAATGAAAAAAATCCTATGCTCCAACGGATTTACGGAATAGGATTTCGGACCAAAAAAGAATTAGAAGCTCATCTTTTAAAAGAGCAAGAGGCTGAAAAAAGAGACCATCGAGTTTTAGGACAAAAATTAGAACTCTTTTTAATGGATGAAGAAGTGGGATCAGGATTACCTTTATGGTTACCTAAAGGAGCTGTTATGTGTCGGCTAATTGAAAATTATTTATATAAAGAATTAACTGCTCAAGGTTATTATTGGGTGGTAACCCCTCATATTGCCAAACTTGATCTTTGGAAAACTTCAGGACACTGGGATCTCTATCGAGAAAACATGTATTCCCCTATTAAGATTGACGAAGAAGAATATATGCTAAAGCCCATGAACTGTCCTTTCCATGTTAAAATCTACCAGTCAAAAATTAGAAGTTATAAAGATTTACCTTTAAAATTAGCAGAGTTGGGCACGGTTTATCGCTATGAAAAATCAGGAGTTTTACATGGCCTGACTAGGGTGCGTGGCTTCACTCAAGATGACGCCCATATTATTTGCGAACCAAACCAATTGTCAGAAGAAGTAACAAAATTGTTAAAATCTGGCCTAAAAATGCTAAAAACTTTTGGCTTCAAAGATTATGAGATTTATCTTTCTACGCGACCAGAAAAATATGCCGGCACTTTGAAGAGTTGGGAAAAAGCTACTAATTCTCTAAAATATGTTTTGAATAAATTAAAATTAAAATATCAAACTGATCCGGGCGGTGGAGTTTTTTATGGGCCCAAAATTGATATTAAAATTAAAGATTCTTTAGGTAGACCTTGGCAATGTACTACCATTCAGATTGATTTCAACCTGCCAGAACGTTTTAAGATGACTTATATTGACAAAAAGGGCAAAAAGCAAGAACCAATGATGATCCATCGCGCTCTTCTTGGCTCAATTGAAAGATTTATTGGTGTTTTATTAGAGCATTATGCGGGGAGCCTGCCTTTGTGGCTGGCCCCAGTCCAGATTTGGGTAATTCCGGTGGGCGCTCGGCATGAAAAATATGCCAGTCAGGTAGCTAAAGAACTCGCTGAGGTTAATTTAAGAGTTGAAGTGAAAAATGAAAATGAAACTGTTTCAAAGAAAATTCGGGAAGGAGAAATTCAAAAAATTCCTTACCTTTTGGTGGTGGGTGACAAAGAAATAAAGGCTAAATCGGTAAGAGTAAGGTCAAAAAATAAAGATCTTGGAATTATGAAAATTAATAAATTTTTAAAAAAATGTAGTCGATGAATCTTTGATTCATCTCCATCTTCGATAAATTTTCAATTTATTTCGATGTCTAAACTAACTAAATTTTTTCTAACATCTTTTCTCTGTTTTCTGGTACTGGGTATTTTCCTTACGGTCTCAGCTCAAGAAGAAACATCTGCCGAAATAATCGAATTAATTAATTTGGATGA
>ASKX01000011.1 GCA_000398025.1 Candidatus Paceibacter normanii SCGC AAA255-P19
TTATCCACCCGGGAAAAGAGTGTTAGTGGGGTATGAAATAAGACAATCTCTAGAAGTAAAAATTAGAGATATGCATGATATTGGAAGCATTATTCAAGGAGCGACTGATGCTGGAGCCAATCAAGTGGGAGATTTGCAGTTTACTATTGACAAAGAAGACGAATTTAAAAAACAAGCCAGAAAAGAAGCAATCAAGAAAGCCAAATCCAAAGCTGAGGAATTAGCTTCGCAGTTAGGAGTAAAATTGGTGAGAATTGCTGATTTTAGCGAAGGAGTAAGTGTTCCGTATTATTATGGTTTAGAAAAGTCTGTTGCTATGGGGGCTGGAGAAGCTGCTCCTCAAATCGAAACTGGCGAGAATAAAATAGAGGTTACGGTTAGCATTACCTACGAAATTAAATAAAAATTATAAATATTTATGACGACGTTAATCAATTCGGCTGCTCCGAAAAGTTTTCAGGTTTTTAGTAAAAGCGTCCATCCTAATATTGTCAACGCGGTCGCCAATCTTTCCCGTTCTCCGGAAATCCAGAAACTTTCTGATTTAGTTGAAAATAATCTTTATCATGACCACGAAAACGTTCTTGATCACGTCCAGGCCGTGTTTGCGAACATTCAAGAACTTTTAAAGTTTGAGTTTGTAAAATCTGACGAATTGCAAAAGAAATACCTTACCTATTTTAACGAAATCCTGGACAAAAATGGAAACTATAAAAGAATCGATTTGTTAATTTTGGCAGCCTGCCTTCATGATGTTGGGAAGGGTTTGAAAAAGGATAACGGCAAGCCGTGTTTTGAAATTATTGACGAGCAGGGAAACACGATGGCGTTTGGACACGACCATTTGGGAGCGATGATTGTACCTCAACTTCTTTGCGATTACGACCTTACCCCAAAGGAGATTTCCATTGTTCAGGCCCTTGTTGACCTGCACGACACTTTCAATGAAACATTCTGCAGGGCTTACCTGACAAAAAAACCAGAAAAAGATATTCCCATTCTTCGACAAAAACAACCTTTATTTTATGTAGAGTTACTTCTCCACATATTATCAGACAATGCCGGCGCTAAGTCTTACCAACAATGGTTTGAATATCTCAAAGACGAAATCTTTCAGCAGGAATCTTTTCTAAAATATGAATAAATTAATATTATTTGATGTCGACAGAACTTTGGTTTTAAGTTCTAAAGCGCACCATAAAGCATTTTCTGAGGCGTTTAAAAAAGCGTACGGAGTAAACGCAACCATCGAAATTATTAATCATCATGGAATGACTGAACAGCAAATAATAATCGAGGTTCTTAAGAAAAGCGGACTCAGCGAACAAGAGATAAAATCTAAAATAAAAGAATGTATGAAGGTAATGGTAGATTCTTTTAATAAATCTATTGAGAGTGAAAAAATTATCCCTTTAGATGGCGTTCAAGAATTATTAAAAGAATTAGAAAAGAATAATTTTTTAATGGGTCTGGTCACCGGCAACTTGGAAGATATTGCAAGAGGCAAGCTTAAAAAAGCCGGTATAAATCACTATTTTAAAATTGGAGGATTCGGGAGTGACGACATTAATCGAGTTAATTTAGTAAAATTAGCAATCAAAAGAGCAGAGGAGAATTTTACATTCGAATCTAATAAAAATATTTTCCTTATCGGAGATGCTCCTCAAGACATAAAGGCCGGGAAAGAGGCTGGAGTAAAAGCCATTGGCATTACAACCGGAATTTATTCAGAAAAAGAATTAAAAGAAGCTGGAGCCGACTATACTATAGCAAGTTTAAAAGACAAAAAGAGAATCTTAGAAATAATATCAAATTAATTTTTTAAAAATGCTCCTGAAGTTGCCAGAAGAAACAAAGGTTCGTTGGACTAAGCATTCCCAAATGAAAATACGGCAGTATCGCTTTTCAGAAAAGAGAGTGCTGAAGATTATCCGCAAACCTGATAGAAGAGAAGAGGGGATAGCGCCCGGAACCATAGCTACTATGCAAATTACCGGCACCAAAAAACACCCAACCGAGGCCTGGACGATGTATGTGGTATTAAAGAAACCGAAGGGAATTAAAGTTGTTTCTGCCTGGCGGTATCCTGGTCGGACTCCAGAAGGAGAAAGACCAGCCATTCCCGAAGACACTCTTAAAGAGTTAGATAAAATTCTTGAGGAATAGTAGAATAAAATTATGGAAATTGCTTCAAAAATTTTTGGTTGGGTATTGCTGGTAGCTGGCGTATTAATAATAGTTTGGACTTTATATACCACTTATAATATCTTTACTGCTCAAGCCGAGCTACCTGAGTTTTTTGAAATGGAAGCCATAGCTGAAAAAGGTAAAGAGGCTCAAGAGAGTTTAACTCAAAAGGGAGGTCTGGAAGGATTGCTTCAAGAACAAATGGGGCAAATGATGGGCGAGCAGTTAAAAGGAATGTTTCAGATTCCAGCTGATACTATGCCCAAAATGCTTAATCTTATCGTTTGGTCAATGTTGGCTGGCATTCTGATATTTGGCGGTAGCCAACTTTCCGGCCTGGGTATTAAGTTAATGAAGAAATAAATTGCTTCCCTAAATAATTAATCCCGCTTTTATCAAGCGGGATTTTGATTTTCGCACCATTCTCGTGCGTTTTGAAACATTCGCAACCAAGGCGAAATCCAATCTTTAAATTTCCATTCCTGAGGCACCCAAGGCCACTGCCACAAAAGAAACGACCTTTCGGGATGAGGCATCATGGCTAGATGCCTACCATCTGGCGAACAAAAAGCAGTGATACCAAATGGTGAACCATTGGGATTAAGCCGATACTCTTCAGTGGGTCTTCCTTGATCGTCTACATAAACCACAGGCGTCAGCCATTCCTGGACGGCTTTAGATAAGATTTTGGGGTTCGGGCAATAGAGACGACCTCCACCATGAGCTGACCAGATTCCCAGGATTGAGCCTTCCATGCCTTTCAGCATTATGGAAGGACTCTCCAGGATTTTCACTGCTCCCCAGTGCGACTCAAACCTTTCTGAAGGGTTGGCGATAAACCTTGGCTGTTCTTTTTCTGGAATTCCTTGCCAAGGCACCACACCCAAGAAAGCCATTAGCTGACAACCATTACAGATACCCAAAGAGAAAGTGTCTGGACGATTGAAGAAACGTTCAAACATCTCTCTCAGTTTTTGATTAAACTTGATGGTGCCAGCCCAACCTTTAGCTGGATCCAAAACGTCAGCATAGGAGAACCCACCGACTGGTATTAGGCCTCGGAATTGGTCAAGAGAAATTCTCTCTCCCAGCAAGTCAGTCATAGTTATATCCCAAGGCTCAAACCCAGTCAGGAAGAGAGCAGAGGTCATTTCCCGATCACCGTTGCTGCCTTCTTCTCGAAGCACTGCCACTTTTGGTTTATCCTCCCGGACCAAGAGCTCGGGGGCAGTTGGCTCTAACTCAAAAGTTAAATGATATTTCAAGCCAGGACGGTCATGTCTTTGAGCTTGAGCTTTAGCTAGTTCCAGATTCATCTGTTCTTGCTCTAAACGGTCGCTGGTGGCTTCCCACCAATTGAGAAGAGTGGGAGTGTAAATGGCCAGCTCAACCTTGTCTCCGTAGCGAATTATTAACTGCCTTTTTTCTTGGGTTTTACCCAAGGCCACAAAGGAGACATTGAGCTCAGCCAAGATAGCAGTAATTGCTTCTTCCTTTTCTGGTAGATATTCTATAACCCAGCCCAACTCTTCAGAGAACAACTGAGGAATTGCCGCCCCTTTTCCTGGGAGCTGGATTACCGCTCCACAGCTGCCAGCCATGACCATTTCAGTAAAGACAGTAATTAAGCCGCCGTCACTACGGTCATGATTTGCCAGAATTAAATCTTCGGCAATCATTTCCTGAAGAGCCTTAAAACCATTGACTAGAAGCAGCTTATCAACATCTGGTGACTCGTCACCAATTTGCCCAAGAGCTTGAGCCAGAGCTGAGCCGCCAAGACGATTCTTCCCAGGAGCCAGATTCACTAGCATCAGGCAGCTTTCACCAGGCCTTTTGATGTCGGGAGTAACTTTTTTGGTGATGTCTGGCATGGTAACGTAACCTGAAATCACCAATTCGCCTGGTGCTTTCACTATTTCGTCGCCAACTTTAGCTGCCATAGACAAGCTGTCTTTGCCGCCGTCAATGGCAATACCAAGCTGGATCATCAATTCACTGGCCGCTAAGGCCGCATCATAAAGCAAGGCGCCTTGACCTGGTAGTTTAGCTGCCCACATCCAGTTGGCTGAGCACTTAATGTTTTCCAAGCTACTGATTTTAGCTGAAGCTAAATTAGTTAGCATTTCGCCAACCGCCATCCTGGCTCCAGCTTTGACATCAACCAACGTCTTGATAGGTTGTTCGCCAATGGCAGTGGCAGCTCCTGTCAGCCCAAAATGGCTTTGGGCGACTACCGCTACGTCAGCTACTGGAAGCTGCAGGGGTCCGCAACATTGCTGCTGAGCCACAAGGCCGGTAACTGACCGGTCAACCTTTCTGACCAAAAACCCTTTGGAACCAACTGAAGGCAAACGAAATACCATTCTTAAGGCCTCTGCTACTGAGAGCTTTTCTGGTATTTGCAAGGGAGTCAGCTTTTGAGGAAGGTGCTCTAAAGTGAAGGTCTTTTGGGGTATGTCTGAAAGGATTTTCTCCAACTCCAGGTCAACTGGAAAGGAATTATCCTGTTCGTCATAAACCACAATGCGGCCGTCACCAGTAATCTCGCCCAAAACCTCGCAGTGAACTTTCTCCCGTTGGCAGATTGCCTGAAATTCTTCTATCCTCTCAGGATAGATTAAAAAGGCGCCGCGTTCCTGATATTCAGCCACCCAAATTTCTAGCACGGTTAAGGTTTTGTCGCCGAGACGAATCTGGCGAATTCTGATTCTACCACCAGCTGGCGTTATCAGCTCGGTTAGAACGTTAGAAGGTCCACCAGCTCCTTGATCGTGGACAATGAGAATGGGGCTTCTTTCGTCCATTTCCACGCAAGCCCGGATGACCCGATTGAGTTTGTTTTCCATTTCCGGATCACCGCGCTGGACGGCATTAAAGTCAAGCTCCTCAATGTTCTCACCCTGTAACATGCTGGAACCTGAGCCGCCGCCAACCCCAATTCGGTAAGCCGGACCGCCAACCTGCAAGATTAGCATGCCTTTTTTGGGTTCTTCTTTTTCAGTATGGCGAGCGTCTATTTGACCGATGCCGCCAGTGAACATAATTGGCTTTAACCAAGTTCGTCGTTCACTGTCTGGTAAAACCTGCTCAAAGGTTCTGGTAAAACCTTGAATGACTGGCTCGCCAAACTTGTTGCCATAATCTGAAGCACCGTTACTGGCTCCAATTAAGATATCTACCGGCGAAGCCAGATTGGAAGGATAAACCAGCTCTCGATTTTCTCCAGGAATTTGGTAATCGGAAAAATTGAGGTTAGCTACACAATAACCAGCCGTGCCGGCAATAATCAAGGAACCTTTGCCAGTGCTCTGGCCATCGCGGATTCTACCGCCAGTTCCGGTGGTCGCACCCTGAAAGGGTTCTATCCCACTGGGATAGTTATGAGTTTCAGCGGTAAAGACAATGTGATAGGTAAGTTGCTGCTGCCAGAAAGGCGAGCATTTACCAGGATACTGGGGGATGATAGTCCAGATAGTATAACCCTGGATAGCGCTGGCATTATCCTTAAAAGCAACCACACTGTTGTTTGGATTAGCCAGTAAAGTTGACTGGATTATTTCCATCAACGTCCTTGGGACTTCTTTTCCCTCTATCACCAGCTTTCCTTTGAAAAACCAGTGGCGGGAATGCTCGCTGTTATTGTTGCCCAGCTGAAAGCATTCTACATTGGTCGGGTTGCGGCTAAAAGTTTTAGTAAAGAGTTGGTGATAGAAATTAATATCCCAGTCATCCATACCCAGACCCATTTCCCGGTTAGCTCTTTTAAGAGCTTTCGGGCCTTCCTCGATGAGAGGAATGAAATAAACTCCTTCAGGAGTAATACCTGTTTCAAAGGTCTCTAAAGGAACTGAGTAAGGGCATTCAGTCATTCGGTCAAATCCAATTGGTCCCAGGGAACGCCTGGAACATTCCAGACGGGTAACCTTTGTTAGTCCACAGGAATGGCAAATGGCTACGGCATTAGTAGAGAAAGCCGTACTAAAGTTCAGACGAGGCCCAACCTCAATAACTTTTTGTTCATCAGAAACAAGGAAAGGCCTTCTTCTAAAGCATTCTGGCTCAAAAGTTTCGGCCAACAACCACCAGAGATTCTCTAATTCTTGTCTGGTTAGAGGGGTTGAGGTTTCCACATTAAAACACCACTCAAAATCTGCTCTAATTTTTCGATAGAAATGCTGAACAGTCGACATCTTGCTTCTCCTTTCTATTCCAGATTTTTATTTTTACTGACAAAGGGCTAATAAAAAACGTTGCCCCTCCTTTGAAACAACGTTGATACTCTATTTACAGATTAACAAATAATTAGTAAAATCACAATAGGATTTTGTCAAAACTATACTATATTTCTGAGGAGGTTCAGACAGATGACAAGTAATGCCTATAAGGGATCAGGGGTGGATATTGATGCTGCTACCAGAGCAGTAGAGTTAATGAAGGCTTATGTCAGATCTACTTTCACTTCCAGCGTAATCAGCGATATCGGGCTTTTCAGCGGCTTGTTTACTATTCCTGAACTAAAGAAATACAAGGAGCCGGTCTTTGCTGGCAGCACTGATGGCGTAGGCACTAAAATGATGATTGCTGAGAGAATGGGCAAGTTTGACACCATCGGCCAGTGTTTAGCTAATCACTGCGTTAACGACATTTTAACTTCAGGAGCTAAGCCCTTAGCTTTTTTTGACTACACGGCTTCCCTAAAATTAATACCAGCAGAAGTCGCTGACATTGTCAAAGGTATAGCTACAGCTTGCCGAGAAGTGGACTGCGCTCTGGTTGGTGGTGAAACTGCTGAAATGCCAGGCGTTTACCGTAAGGGTCGCCACGACCTAGTCGGAACTATCTTTGGCATAGTAGAAAGAGAAAAAGTGATCGATGGTTCCAGAATAGCTGAAGGCGATTTGCTCTTAGGCCTGCCTTCCAGCGGGTTGCACACCAACGGTTATTCCTTGGTTCGAAAAGCGATTAAAACCGCCGGGTTGAAACTTAATCAATACATTGAAGAACTGGGCTGTACTCTGGGAGAAGAATTACTTAGAGTTCACAAATGCTACTTCTCTCAAGTGTATCCGCTCGCCCAAGAGTTTAATCTCGGTGGAGTCGCTCATATCACTGGCGGCGGCTTGATAGACAACATTGCCCGACTTTTGCCCGACAGTTTGTGCGCTAAGATCGACTACGATTGGCCGATCCCAGCTATCTTTAAGATGGTTCAGGAAATTGAAAATGTTTCCTGGCCAGAAATGCGCAAAACTTTCAATCTTGGCGTGGGGATGGTGCTAATAGTGTCCTACGAGGAAAGCGAGCAGATTCGGGAAGCGCTTGGTGACGACCATTGGCTGATTGGGGAAATTTGCCTGCGTAAAGAAGGCGAAGATAAAGTAGTCTTTTCTTAATTCCGTGCTAAAAGCACGGTTTTTTATTTTAGTTGACAGTTTTTTGATTTGTATTTAGAATAATATTATCCGTTTAAGGAGGTGATCTGTGGAGGGAAAAATGAATTAGCACTCTAAAAAAGTGAATAACTGAACAAATGCTTGAAAGGAGGAAAAGACAATGGCAAAGATCGGAAGACTGTTAACGGCGATGGTAACCCCCTTTAATGAGAACGGAGGCGTTGATTATGGACAGGCCCAAAAGCTAGCTTTAGCTTTGCTAAATTCAGGAAGCGACGGATTGGTAATTGTCGGTACCACCGGTGAATCTCCTACTCTTATCCGATGGGAAGAATCTCGCCTTTTTGCTGAGATAAAGAAGGTATTAGGTGAACGAGGAGCAGTAATTGCTGGCACCGGCAGTAACAGTACTGCCGAAGCTGTGGAAACAACTAAAGCGGCGGAAAAAATTGGAGTTGATGCCTGTCTTTTGGTAGTTCCGTACTATAACAAACCCACCCAAGATGGCCTATACGAACACTTCAAAACTATCGCCGAGAACACTAAGCTGCCCTGCATACTCTACAATGTGCCTTCGCGTACCAGTGTTAATCTCTCAGCCGACACGACTATCAAGTTAAGCCGAATTAACAACATTATCGGAATAAAGGAAGCCAGTGGTGACATGAAACAAGTGGCCAAGATTATCAATGGCGCTAGCGATGACTTCCTTATCTGGAGTGGCAACGATAGCGACACTCTCGCGATTTTGAAGTTAGGAGGCTACGGAGTTATAAGTGTGGCTTCTCATTTGATGGGTAACCACATCAAAGAAATGATTGAGGCCTTCGAAAAAGGAGATATAAATAAAGCAGAAAGTATTGATCGTTTTCTGGCTCCGTTAGTCAAGACCCTTTTCCTGGTTTCCAATCCTATCCCAGTTAAATACGCTTTGAATTACATTGGATTTCGGGTCGGTAAGCCTCGTCTGCCATTGACTCCACCCGATGCAACTACTGCTGCTGCCATCAAAGTGACATTAAAACACTACCGACAACGTCTATCAATATCAGTAGAGAAATAATTTCAAGAGAAAGGAGGTGACTAAGATGACAGATGTAATCAAGTTAGCTGTCAGTGGCGCTGGTGGCGGTATGGGCGGCACCATCTGGAACTTAGCCAATCAGGACGAAAGATTCCAAGTGGTGGCTGTCTTTGAAAAGCCGGGGCACTCCTTAATTGGCCAAAAGATAAATGGATTGATAGTGACTGACAAGCTTGATGGCCTCAAAGAAGCTGATGCCTTGATTGAGTTCACCGCACCCGCGGCAACCGTTGAACACGTAGTGCCTTGTGTCTTGCTCAGAAAAGCTATGATCATTGGCACCACTGGTTTAAGCGCTGATGACGTGGCGGTGGTGGAGACAGGAGCAAAAGACATTCCCATCCTTTTCTCACCAAATATGTCCTTTGGCGCCAACTACACGCTCAAGCTAGCGGCCAAAATGGCTAAGGATCTTGGCCTCAGCTGGGACATTGAAGGTATTGAATTCCATCGCAAGCCCAAGTCCGACAAGCCTTCGGGCACGGCCAAGAAGGGCGTGCAACTCATCAAGGATGCTACTGGCCGGGAAGAAATTCCTTTCCATGCTGTCAGAATCGGCGCCATAGCCGGGATACATCAATTCTATTTCGCTCGGCCGGGAGAAAGAATCACCCTCATTCATGAGGCAGAATCCCGAGAGCTGTTTGCCAGGGGAGCACTGGATTTCGTACCCATCCTGGTTGCCAAACCTGCCGGTCTCTATTCACCAGATGACCTGTTGTAATGTTTTATATAATGAATACTGATTTTTGGAGCCGCGCTTAATGAAAGTGCGGCTCTTTATGTTTTATGGTATTATAGAATATAATGCAGAATGTTTTTCTTCAATATTTCTCTTGGCATTTTTTAGAAATACCAATAAATATCTTGAAGGCCTGGAGGAATTTTTTAAGGTTTAATTTAAATTATTTTTCTGTTCCTTTACTTTTGAGAACTCTTTTCTCTCCCTGGCGAAGATACGCAGTTTCTTACGGCAAGGGTTTTGATATTAAAAAATACTTCGAGGCCTTAATTTCCAACTTAATTTTCCGAATCTTGGGAGCTATCTTAAGAGGTTTTTTAATATTTATTGGGCTTTTGATAGAAGTTTTTATAGTTTTTGTTGGTTTAATTATTTTTGTTGGCTGGCTGTTATTTCCAGTCCTTTTAATTGCTGCTTTAGTTTTCGGTATTAAGGTTTTAGTTTAATCTTCGATAAATCTTCGATTTATCTCGATGTTCAATTTTGACCTAAAAACGGCAGGGATATACTTGGCAGTAAAGTGGGGAAAGTATTTTAGATTGGCAAAGCTTTTAAAGAAAGTATTTTTGATTGCCTTTATTTTAATTTTCTTACTTTTCCTTTACGGGCTTCTGAGCGACGCCTTTACCAAACCTACTCTTTCTCTTCTGCTTGGCCTTTCCATAATTTTTCTTAGTTTAATTTTGGGGCTTTGGGTAAAATTACTTTTCTTTGAAACAAAATTAAAGAAACCCAAACTGAAAGCTGACAATTTGGCCGATCTTTTAAGTTTTGAAGCAGCTGTTGCTGTCTGGAAATCAAAAAATAATTCTACTGCTCTCTTTTACCATCTTCTCCAAGATAATCCAGAGTTGAATTTTATATTTTCTCGGGCTATTTTAAGCGCTAAAGAAATCAAAAAGATATTAAAACAATACCTGAAGAAGATTGCCGTTCAAGACAAAACAGAGCAATACCCGTCGGAATTTCAGGCAGCGATTTTAGAGTCGTTAAACGTGGCCAAGAAAAAGGGACATCGACGAATAGAAGTAGGGGATATGATTTGTTCTTTGGCTAAACACGATTTAATTTTCAAGAAAATTTTAATTGATGCCAATCTTAGGGTTGAAGATGTTGAGAATTTAACCTGGTGGTTGGAATCGCTAAAGGAAAAAAATGAAGAAAGTAAGAAATTCTGGGAATGGAAAAACTTGGTCAGAAAGGGCAGCTTGGCTAAACAATGGGCGGCTGGTTTTACTCCCACTCTTGATAGGTTTTCAATTGATTTGTCAGAAATGGTAAAAAGACAGGGTTTTCCAGAAATTATTGGCCATCAAAAGGAAATGGAAATGCTGGAAAGAATTTTAGCTAGCCGAGAAACCAATAATGTTTTATTAATAGGGGAAGCGGGAGTAGGTAAGAAAAGCATAGTTCAGGGGCTGGCCACCAAATCCTTTTTGGGCCAAAGCCTGCGGGAAACAAATTATAAAAGAGTGGTGGCTTTGGATATTCCCACTATTCTTTCTCAAACCTCCAACCAGGAAGAGATTCATATTATTTTAGATAAAATTTTCCAAGAAGCTTTGAAGGCCGGTAATGTTATTTTGACCATTAACGATTTCCATAATTTTTTAAGAACTGAAGCTCAACCCGGAGTAATTGATATTTCTGGGATTCTCTCTTCTTATTTATCACTGCCGCGGCTTCAGATTGTTGGCCTCTGTACCTATGAAGGCCTACATAAATATATTGAGAGAAAACCAGGGATTTTAGATTTCTTTGAAAAGGTAGAGGTTTCTGAGATTTCTGAAAGGGAAACTTTAATGTTTTTGGAAAAATTAGTAGCTCTTCACGAGAATAAATATAAAAAGTTTATTAGTTATCCAGCCCTGCGAGACATAATCAACTATGCTACTCGCTATTTCCCGGCTTTACCTTTTCCTAAAAAAGCTGTCCGGCTCTTGGACGAAACAATGGCTTATGTGGCTTCTACCAAAGATAAAATAGTTTTGCCAAAACACGTGGCTAAAATTGTTTCTGAAAAAACTGAAGTGCCGGTGGGAGAAATAGAAGCTAAAGAAAGGGAGACATTATTAAATTTAGAAAATTTAATCCATCAAAGAATAATTAACCAAGAAGAAGCAGTCAAAGAAGTTTCAGCCGCTTTGAGAAGGTCCCGAGCCGAAGTAACTACTAGGTCAGGACCGATGGGCTGTTTCCTCTTTTTAGGACCAACTGGGGTAGGGAAAACCGAAACTTCCAAGGCCCTGACTGAAATCTATTTTGGCTCGGAATCTAAAATGATTCGTTTAGATATGTCAGAGTTTCAAAATGTTTCTGATGTTCCTCGCTTAATTGGTTCCAGAAAAGAAGAGGGGTTATTAACTACTAAAGTAAGAGAAAATCCTTTTTCTTCAATTTTGCTGGATGAGATTGAAAAAGCCCATCCCAATATCTTGAACTTATTTTTACAAGTTTTGGATGAGGGGCTCCTGACCGATGGCTTGGGCAGAAAAGTAGATTTTAAAAATTCCATTATTATTGCTACTTCTAATGCTGGCTATCAGATTATTCTAAAAGCGCTTAAGGAAAAGGCGGACTGGTCGGGCGTCAAAGAACAACTCTTAGATTATCTTTTTGAAAAAAGCATTTTTAGACCTGAGTTTATCAATAGGTTTGATGCCGTAGTAGTCTTTTCGCCATTGAGCCAAGAAAATCTTTTGGACATAACCGAACTAATGCTTCAGAAATTAAAAAAGAACTTGGCTCAAAAGGATATTGAGCTTATCGTCACTGGACCTCTCAAAGAGAAAATCGCTGAATTGGGCTATGACCCCACTTTTGGCGCCAGGGAGATGAGAAGGGTTATTCAAGATAAAGTGGAAAATGTTTTAGCTTCTGGCCTGCTATCTGGCAAAATAAAAAGAGGGGATAGGGTAGAAATAGACCCTGAAGGGTTCAAGTTAAAAGTTAATCCTTGATTTATTATTAATTCTTAGTTACTCTAAAAGTAGTGGAGGGGATATTACCCTCTATTTTGTTATCAACTGCACCTTGTACAACTAAAGAAGGGAGGTAAAAGACAGATGGAAAAAGGATTGAAAGTGTTAGTGATAGGTTCCGGTGGGAGAGAAGATGCTTTAGTAACTCTGATCAGTCGCAGCCCTTTGGTTTCGCAGGTTTATTGTGCGCCAGGCAATGATGGAATTGGCCAAAGACCTAAAACTTGCTGCTTACCGAAGCTAAAAGCAGACGACCCTTGGGGCTTAAGAGATTTTGCCAAGAGCAACAAGATTGACCTAACAGTAGTAGGACCAGAAGCTCCTTTGGCAAAGGGAATTGTTGATGGGTTTGAAAAAATAGGATTAAAGATTGTTGGCCCAACCCAGGCTGCCGCTCAGATTGAAGCAAGTAAGGTCTTTGCCAAAGAGTTTATGGAAAGGCATAAGATTCCAACTGCTGACTTTATGAAATTTGATGACCCAGAAAAAGCCCAGAAATACGCTATAGCCAATTTGCCTTGCGTAGTTAAGGCCTACGGTCTGACTGGTGGCAAAGGCGTTATTCCCTGCAAAACAAAAGAAGAAGTCGCTATTGCCATCCAGCGAATCATGATTGACAAGGAATTCGAAGAAAGCGGTAATTGGGTGGTAATAGAAGAATTCCTGGTTGGTGAAGAAGCCACTTTCATGGTCTTGACCGATGGATGGGAAGCTATCCCGCTTCTGCCCACCCAGGACCACAAGCCGGTCTACGACAATAACGAAGGCCCCAATACTGGCGGCATGGGCGCCTATGCTCCTGCTCCAGTGATTACTCCAGAATTGGCAAAAGTAATTATGGAAACCATTGTTGAACCCACTCTGGATGGAATGCGGGCAGAGAAAACCCTCTACAAAGGAATCCTCTACGTCGGGCTAATGATTGTGCTAACTCCAGATGGCCCGAAGCCCATAGTATTGGAGTTCAACGTTCGCTTCGGCGATCCCGAGCTCCAGCCTTTGGTTCCTTTACTCCAGAGTGATATCGTTCCTATTCTAATGGGAATTGCTGATGGAAGATTGCCAGAGGGGGAAATAGACTGGGCAGATGGAGCCGCCATCTGCGTGGTCATGGCCTCTGGTGGCTATCCCGGCGAGTACGAAAAGAATAAGGTGATAAAGGGTTTGGACAAGGTAGCTAGAATGGAAGGCGTGGAAGTTTTCCATGCTGGCACCAAGTTCGAAGACGACCTCTGGAAAACTGCCAGCGGCCGAGTGCTGGGAGTAACTGTCAAGGAAGCAAACATCCCTGCTGCCATTGACCGAGCTTACCAAAAAGTGATTCCTCAAATAACCTGGGAGAAAGTCCATTATCGCCGAGACATCGGCAAGAAGGCTTTAACAAGACACGGAATTCAAACAAGGATGGTGTTTTGATATGCTTAGACTGGTAAATCTTATCTCAGGTAAAGGAACAACAAACTTAGCTGTGCTGGAAGCAGAGAGTCCTGGCGGTAAGCTATACGGATTAGCGGAGACGGTCGCTATCATTTCTAGTAACCCACTAGCTCCTAAAAACAATATATGGGTAGTGCATCCTGATACTCGGAGGTGGAAAAAAGACCTGCTGGAAATACTGGATAAGTATAGACCAGACTTTTTTCATCAGCTTGGCTGGATGCCCTTAACTCCGCTCGAAGTGCTTGAGCGTTACAATGGCCTCAATCAACATTTAGGGCCTGGCGGAAAATGGATGCATGGCGTACGAAGGATTTATACTCACATGCGATTTTGCGAGCTAGTAGGAGAACAACGCCCAATCCCTATTTTCTGTCAGCGAGTAGCTGCAAAGTATGATGAAGGTAGTGTGATCTATCTCCGATACGAAAATCTTTTACCCAATGAGAGTCCGGAGGAAGCTGCAAAACGACTTCTCGAAATCGAACATCAGGTTCAGATTGAAGCGTTGCGTCGTCTGGCAACCAACTCTTTCGAAGAACAATCAGTCCCTCGACTAACTTTAAACTCAAGGGAGGAAGAAATTCTGTTAGAAGTGAAGACAGAAGCCCTGAACAAGTATCCGTCAAGAAGATAATTAACTTAAACAGGAAGATCAACTTCCTGTTTTTTAGTTGCCCCATTGGCTACTGTGGAAAAGCTGTGTATAAATTTTGATTTTATTCGGGAATTTCAAGGTAATATGCTCTGGTTGACGCAATGCTATAAAGTGGGATATAAAGATAGTGTAAGGGATAATTGTGGATAATAGTGGGAAAACTACCCGAAACTGGGGAAAACTCAAATGTTCATAGGAGAATACCGACACACTATTGATACTAAAAAAAGATTGGCTTTACCGGCTAAGTTCCGAAAAGAATTAGGCAAAACCGTTATTATCACTCGGGGCTTAGACAATTGTTTAATTGTTTATCCTCAAAAAGAGTGGCAAGTGATGTCAGACAAGTTAGGAAAACTACCCTTAAGTCAAACTGAAGCTCGAGGCTTTGCCAGAGTTATGCTCTCTGGCGCCATGGCCGTAGGACTGGACAGATTAGGAAGAATTCTTGTTCCAGAGTATTTAAAAGAATACGCCAATTTAAAAAAGAACGTAGTGGTCTGCGGATTATATAATCGCTTGGAAATCTGGGATGCTCAAAGATGGAAAGTTTACGAGAAGAAAATGGAAAGAGGAGTAGAAGATTTGGCAGCTAAATTAAAAGAATTAGGAATTTAATGCCTCACATTCCTGTTCTTCAAAAAGAAGCCATTGAGTACTTAGATCCAAAGCCGAATGAGAATTTCATTGATTGCACTGTAAATGGTGGAGGGCATACATTAGCTATTTTAGAAAAAACTAAACCCGAAGGAAAAGTCTTGGGAATAGACTGGAGTCCGGAGATAATTAAGAATCTAGAATGTAGAATATCGAATGCCGAAGCTTTAGCTGAGGCGAGAGAAGAAGCATTAGCTTCTTCGAACATAGAATTTAAAAATAGATTAATTCTAGTCTGCGATAACTTTGTCAATTTAGAAGAGATTGTAAAATCAGAAAACTTTAAGTCAGTCAAAGGGATTCTTTTCGACCTAGGGATATCCAGCTGGCATTTGGAAGAGTCGGGTAGGGGATTCAGCTTTCTGAAAAAAGAGCTGCTAGACATGAGGTATAACCCCCAGAATCCTTTAACAGCAGAAAAGATAGTAAATTATTGGTCAGCTCCAGAAATTGAAAAGATTTTGAAAGAGTATGGCGAAGAAAGATGGGCCCGGCAAATTGCTAAAAACATTATAGAGTTTAGGAAGATTAAACCAATAAAAACAACTGTTCAGTTAGTGGAAATTATTAAGAAACCTATTCCCAGAAAATTCCAGCAAGGAAAAATCCACCCGGCCACCAAAACTTTCCAAGCCTTGAGAATAGCGGTTAATGACGAGCTAAACAATTTAGAAAAAGCCCTTCCTCAGGCTCTAAATATTTTAAAGCCGGGAGCGGGAGGAAGATTAGCGGTAATCTCTTTTCATTCTTTGGAAGACAGAATTGTAAAAAATTTCTTCGCCAAAAAGGCCAAAGAAAATTTAATTAAGATATTAACTAAGAAACCCCTAACGCCGTCTCAAAAGGAAATTAAAATTAATCCTCGCTCTAGATCAGCTAAGCTGCGAGCGAGCCAAATATGAAAAAAAATTCCTTCCCTAAAAAGACCTTTTGGATTTTAACCTCTATTTCAATATTTTCTCTTTCGCTGGTTTATGTTTTACAAGTTAACGCCTATACTCGAGAGCTTTATCTAAACCAAAATTACGAAAAAAGTTTGGAAGTGCTCGCTCGAGAAAGTGAAACTTTAAAAATTGACTTCTCAAAGGCCGGCTCTTTGGTAAACATTGAAAGTTATCTCCAAAATCAAAATTTTGAAAAAGTAAAGCAGGTTAAATATATTCAAATTTACTCGCCAGTAGCTCAAAAGCCATCAAGTCGATGAAGTGGCGAATTAATTTAATTTTTATTTTTATTTTTCTGTTTTCGGCAGTGCTTGTGGGTAAGCTTTTTTTTATCCAAGTCCAGCAAGATGATCTTTACAAAGCCCTAGCTCAAGGACTGTACGTTCTTCCCAGCGAAAAACTGGAGGAAAGGGGAGAGATTTATTTTAAAAATGGCGAATCTTTGGCTATAAATTGGAACTGGCCTTTAGTCTTTGCTTCGCCTCCCAAGGTCGAAGAGCCAGAAAAGACCGCTGACATCTTAAGTGAAATCCTTAATTTAGATAAAAGTTTTATTTTAGAGAAACTTCAAGGAGAAAACTTGTATGCCTTGATTAAAAATAGACTAAATCAAGAAGAGTTAGAAGTTTTAAAAACTAAAAATTTAGATGGCGTTTATCTCGGCGAGGAACGCGGCAGATATTACCCTCAAGAAACATTAGCTTCTCAACTGGTAGGATTTTTAGGGGCTGGGGGTACTGGCCAATATGGCCTGGAAGAACGCTATGATGAAATTCTCCACGGCAGCAGCCAGGGAACCAATTTAACCTTAACCCTCGACTACGACATCCAATTTTTAGCTGAAAAATTGTTAGAAAAGGCCAAAGAGAACTTAGAGATTGAAGGAGGAGAAATTATAGTAGTGGACCCTTATTCTGGAAAAATCTTAGCCATGGCTAATTTCCCTAATTTTAATCCTAATCAATATAAAGAGTACGCTCTCAAAGAGGAATTAGAAATTTTCCAAAACGGAATCACCCAAAAAATATTTGAGCCAGGTTCAGTTTTTAAACCAATTACTATGGCAGCTGCCTTAAATGAAGGAAAAATCACTCCCGAAACCGCCTATCTTGACCCGGGAGTAGTAGAGTTTGACGGTTGGCCTATTTATAATTACGAACAAAGAATTTACCGAGGTGAAACAACCGCAGAAATAACCATGACCGAAGTCTTAGAGAAATCTGTTAATACGGGAGCGGTATTCGCCGAACAGCAGCTTGGCCGGGAACTTTTTTTTGAATACATTGAAAAATTTGGAATTTTTGAGCCAACCGGAATTGACCTCCAAGAAACCTGTCCGGAAAATAAAGAATTTCACGAAGGATGGGAACAAGGCCGGGAAATTAATTTTGCTACTGCCTCCTATGGTCAAGGGATTGAAATGACCCCAATCCAACTAATCAGGGCTTATTCGGCCATTGCCAATGGCGGCAAATTGGTCACTCCTTATTTAGTGGAAAGCGAAAGAGAACCCCAAGAATCTCAACCTATCATTTCTCCCAAAACAGCCACTCAATTAACTGCTATGTTAATCAGCGTGGTTGAAAATGGTTATGCTAAAGCAGCCCGAATCCCAGGATATTATGTAGCTGGCAAAACCGGAACTGCCCAAGTTCCTGAAGGTGGGGGATACTCTGCTGAAAAAACAATTCAAACTTTTGTTGGGTTTGCTCCAGCTTTTGATCCCCAGTTTTTAATCTTGGTCAAGCTAAACAACCCTCAAACTAAAACTGCTGAATACTCAGCCGTACCAATTTTTCATACCTTGGCTGAAGATATTATTCATCACTATCAAGTTCCGCCAGATTACCAAGTAGATTAAGATGCTTAGCTTTATCTCTAAAATTAAATTTTCCTTAAAGAAGCCGAAGGTAATTATTATTGCCAGCCAAGGACGCCAAGCAGCTAAAGAAGCTATTTTAAAAGTTTTGAGTGGCTATTTTAAGATTGGCGAAAACATTTTGATTTTCGATTCTGAATTAGAAGATATGGAAGAATTAAAATTCTTTATTAAAAAATCTTCTCTGCCTGTTTTGGTGATTACTCATCTCGGCGAGATCCCTTCAGATAAATACTCTTTTGCTGGCAAAAAAAATGAAAGAATTCTCCAATTAGCTAAAATTATGCCAGATCGAGGATGTTTGGTTCTTAATTTTGATGACGAAACAGTCAGAGAAATAAAGGCTGAAACAGGCCTAAATGAGTTAACTTTCGGTTTTCAAGAAAGAGCCGATTTTAAGGCCACTGATATTAAGCTGAACGGCGGGACAAATTTTAAAATAAATTATAAAGGAACAATTGTGCCAGCTTGGCTTGATGGATTATTCGGCAAAGAGCAAATATACGCTGCCCTGGCCGCTACCTGTGTGGGGAAGATTCTTGAATTAAATCTGGTGGAAATATCTCAGGCCCTGAAAAATTATAAAGCGTAACAAAATAGGGAGAATTTCGTCATCAACTGAGAGAGGCGAAGCCACTTAAATGATATGTCGATAATGAAATTATTCTGGAACAGATATTTTATTGTTAAATTAGCTGATCAAGGGACCAGCTGAGTTTTTTTGTAAATTTAGAGGAATAAGAAAATTCAGCTGACCCCAAGGGATCAGCTCTTTTTGTAGCACCTTAACAACGAAAAAGGAGGAAGCGTGCCAAGTAGAACATGTACAGTATGCGGAACCAAGGTAGAGTTGCCCAAAAAAAAAGATGGAAAGGGATCGACTGAAGTAAAGTGTCCTTCTTGTGGAGCTAAAGCTCCCTTACGAATTAAGCTGCGCAATGGTAACGTGGCAGGACTTAAGGGATGTTTTGTAGGTATATCAAGATTCGTGAAAAGGCGGTAATTTTATTTTTCAGCGCCGTCCCACCCTGCGGGACGGCTTTTTAATTAAGAACAAAGATGGACAAAATCTCAATTTTATGATAAATTAAAATACGAAATAAAGGCCCCATCGTCTAGCGGCTTAGGACGTCAGGTTCTCATCCTGATGACACCGGTTCAAATCCGGTTGGGGCCGCCATACGGGAAGTTTCGTATTATCTTGCGCCTCGCCGCTTCGCGGCTCGGCGCCGACTTTGCCCAAATTTCCGACTATTTTCCACGCAGAGCGTGGAAAATATTTTACGTTTTGGTCTGCCAAAACAAGGTTCGAGCCGACTTTTTTGAGGAAATCTCGCTTTTCCTCAGGGTTACTCCGCAAAGCCACGTTTTTAGCTTCATTTGAGGTTAAAATGAAAGATTTTGCCGGTTCGAGCCATGAGTACCCCTTTTTCTCAAAATCCCGTAATCTTTCTGAAATCTCAATCTTTTGGTTGAGGATTTTTTGTTTCTTTTGAGTATATTCTTCGCGGGAAATATCGTTATTCAGGTGTGCGTCCAAAAGCTTGTCTAACTTTTCATTACAATTCTCAATTTGAGATTTTAGATTTTGAGAAAAAGAAAAGTCGGCACGAGTTTTATCTTCTTTTTCTTTATCTAATTCGGCAATCATTTTTTGAGCCCAGGAATTAGGCAAAGAAACTTTTTGAAGGATTTTAGAAATCTGTTCATCCAGCGATTCTTCCCTGACATATTTTTGAGAACAGGGGATACGCTTTTTAGTGCAATGATAATAATTATGGCCTTTCTGTGTTTCAGCGGTAACAGAGCAGCCGCATCCTCCGCATTTTAAGAGTCCTCGGAAAGCGTAAAATTTTCCATGTTGTTTGTGAGGCCGCGATTTTTCTTTCATTATCATTTGGACTTTATCAAAAAGTTTCTTTGTAATCATTGGCTTATGTTTTCCTTCGTAAAGTTCTCCTTTGTGTGTAAAAAGCCCAACGTAGAATTTATTCTGGAGCATTCTTTGAACAACAGCAACGCAAAATCCTTTTCTTTTTCTTTGGCTCACCAAACCCAGAGAAATTGATAATTTCTCTAAATCTTTCAGAGAATAATCGCCGGTAGCATAGAGTTCAAAAAGCTTTTTAACAAGATGGAATTTTTTAGGATCTTTGACTATTGTGTGCGTTCTTAAATCATTCAAATAGCCGGTCGGAGCAATTCCTGGATATTCGCCTCGTCTTACTTTCTGCCGCAAGCCTCGTTTAACATTCTCTGAAAGATTATCTACATAATATTTTGACTGGCCAAAAGCAATATTGAGCATAAACTTTCCTTGAGGCGTTGGCTCAAACCAAAAAGTAGGGAATTTTAGCGAAAGGATTTTTCCGGTATCTATCAAGTAAATAATTCTGCCGCCATCAACCGAATTTCTAGCTAATCTGTCCGGATGCCAGGCTAAAATTCCTTCAGCTTTATCTTTCTCAATTTGAGAAAGCATTTCATTAAAAATCGGTCTACCTGGATCTTTGGCAGTTTGTGATTCAATGAAAGTTTGAACGATATTCAAACCATCTTTTGTTGCGAACTCCTTGAGTTCAGCAATTTGAGCTTCAATAGACAAAATCTGTCTATCTGGCTCATCCGTTGATTTACGAACGTAGAGAAAGAATTTGGTCATATATTTACCTTAATTATAAAATTGTAAAATTTTTCCGCCCTGCGGGCGGATAGTCGGAAATTTGGGCAAAGTCGGCGCCGAGCCGCGAAGCGGCGAGGCGCAAGATAATACGAAACTTCCCGTATGGCGGGGGCTGCTGGACGAAATCCGAACCTTTTTTCGCGAAAATCCTGATGCCAATTTTTAATATTTTTTGCCTTGCTTCGCAAGGCAGTCAGGCGGGCAAAAATTCCTTCCCCCAAACCCCCTTTCTTTTTGCCCGCCTGCTTGGGCTTCACCCAGATTTTTTTCGGCGGGAATCTATCTTTTATATT
>ASKX01000012.1 GCA_000398025.1 Candidatus Paceibacter normanii SCGC AAA255-P19
TTTTTTTTGAAGAGTTTTTATTTTTTTTCTTTTTCTTTCTCATTTCTAAAACCTGTGCCCGCTGGTATTAGTTTACCAATTATTACGTTTTCTTTCAATCCTCTTAATTTGTCTTCTTTGCCCTCAATTGCGGCTTTAATTAAAACTCTTGAAGTCTCTTGGAAAGAAGCAGCTGATAGAAATGAGTCGGTGGTTAAAGCCACCCGAGAAATCCCTAATAAAACCGGCACTCCTTTGGCTTGTTTCTTTTTTTCATGCTTCAATTTAGTATTTTCTTCAATAAATTTAGCTCTTTCCACAATTTCATTGATAGTAAAGGGACTATCTTCTGGACTTTTAATTCTCACTCGTGAGAACATTTGGCGAACAATTATTTCTAGATGCTTATCGTGGATTAAAGCGCCCTGAGAAGCATAAATTCGTTGAATTTCCTTTGTGACATAACGTCGAGCGACGTCTTGGCCAGCCAGCTTGAATAATTCCTTTAAATCTAAACTGCCTTCCCAAAGCTGCTGGCCCGCTTTTACTGTTTGGCCCGGCTCCACCCAAATTGCCGATCTGGCTGGCACTTGATATTCCATGGTTTCTGATTTTTTGCTTTTCTTTTCGGATTTAAATTTAATTTTAATTACTCTTTCTGGGGTCACCTCCAAAACTTTTCCTTCTCCTGGAGCAATTTCAGCTTTTCCACTGGGACTTCTAGCTTCAAAAATTTCCTGAACCCTTGGCAACCCCATAGTAATATCGCCACCGCCAGCCACGCCGCCGGTATGGAAGGTTCTCATGGTTAATTGGGTACCTGGTTCCCCTATTGCTTGAGCTGCCACAATCCCTACTGCCTCTCCCAATTTTATTGGCTGGTTATTACTAAGGTCCCAGCCATAGCATTTTTGACAAATCCCTCTGGCCGATTTACAGCTTAAAGGAGAACGTACTTTTACTTTTTCAATTCCGGCATTAACTATTTTTTCACCTTTCTCCCAATCAATGATCTCCTCTTCCTTACAAATCCCCCGAATTTTATCTAAACAAACTCTCCCCACTATTTTTAAAAGGAAGCTTTGGCCAATTTCATCGGCATCTCGACGAAAAACTTCAAACCCCTCTTTATCGCCACAATCCTCTTCAGCAGTTACTACTTCATGAGCTACATCAACCAAACGGCGAGTAAGATAGCCAGCCGTAGAGGTTCGCAGGGCGGTATCAGCCGTGCCCTTCCTGGCTCCGTGAGTAGAAATAAAGTATTCCAATACATCAAACCCTTCTTTGAAAGAATTTTTTACTGGCAACTCCATAATCTGGCCGGCTGGATTGATTACCAAACCCTTCATTCCAGCCATCTGAACCGGCTGACCCCAAGAGCCTCTTGCTCCGGCATCAACCATTTGGAATACTGGCCCTTCTGGCGGCAGGGATTTGGGCACCAACCTTTCAATGGTAGATTTGGCCTTAGTCCAAATCTCAATTACTTTAGCGGTTTTTTCCTCTTTAGTAAGCAAACCTTTTTTAAAATGACCTTCAATTTGCTCTATTTCCTTCTGGGCTTGTTCTAAAATTTGGGGCTTTTCCGGAGGAACAATTAAATCATCCATTCCCCAGGTAATGCCAGCCCGAGTGGCATTCTCAAAGCCCAATTCCTTAATTTTATCTAAAGTTTCTTCAACGGTTTGTTTGTCGTATTTTTCCAGCACTGAGCCAATAATTTTTTCAATGTTCTTCACTTTAATCGTTTTATTTTGATAGGGAAAATCATCGGGTAGGGCCTCATTAAACAGAATCCTTCCCACCGTAGTCTCTATAAACTCTTTTCCCATTTTCACTTTAATCTTTGCCTGAGGGTCCACCCATCCGAGCTCTTGGGCCATTATTGCTTCCTCGGAAGAGGCAAATATTTTCCCTTCACCCTTGGTATTCTTTTGGGAGTCCTTGGTCAACCAGTAACATCCCAAAACAATGTCTTGGTACAGGGTAATAACCGGGGTGCCAGTGGCCGGTTTTAAGAGGTTAAGACCAGCCAACATTCTCTCTTTAGCTTCGTTTTGAGCCATATCGGATAGAGGTAAATGAACAGCCATTTGGTCACCATCAAAATCAGCATTAAAGGCCTTACAAACCATAGGATGAAGTCGGATTGACACTCCTTCAATTAATATCGGATAGAAAGCCTGAATGCCTAATCTATGCAAAGTTGGCGCTCTATTCAGTAAAACCAGCTTATTTTTAACCACTTCTTCCAAGCAGGCCCAAACTTCATCAGTTTCCTCGTCAATTAACCGAGAAGCTCCCCTCACATTGTAAGCCAACTCTTTATCTAAAATTCTTTTGATTACAAAGGGTTTAAAAAGCTCTAAAGCCATTGTCTTTGGTAGGCCGACTTGGTCAATTCCTAACTCCGGCCCCACTACAATCACCGACCTTCCAGAATAATCCACCCTTTTCCCTAAAAGATTTTGGCGAAATCTTCCCTGTTTTCCTTTAAGAATATCTGCTAATGATTTCAAAAGTCGTTTGCCTCCGGTGGTGGCTTGAGTCATAGTGCCTTTTCTCATCCCGTTGTCAACCAAAGCGTCTACCGCCTCCTGGAGCATTCTCTTTTCGTTTCTAACAATCACATCTGGAGCATTAATCTCTAAAAGGTATTTTAAGCGGTTATTTCGGTTAATTACTCTTCGGTAAAGATCATTCAAGTCAGAAGAGGCATAACGACCACCGTCTAATTGAACCATTGGCCGTAAATCGGGCGGCAATACCGGCAAAACAGTTAAAAACATCCATTCTGGTCTTATCCCTGCTTTAAGCATTCCTTGAAAGATTTTTAATCTCCTTAAGATCCGCCGGCGAGAAGCCGGTGCCGATTTCTCTTTTTCCAATTCTGCTTTTGAATTATTAATTTCTTTCTTCAAATCGATTTTTTCAAAAATATCTCTTAAGGTTTCAGCTCCCGTTCCCGCTTCAAAAACTTCGCCATATTTTAGAGATAAATCGTGGTAATCCACCTCAGATAAGATATTCAGCAGTTTAATAGAAAGCACCTCTTCTCTGGCCCTGTCTCTGGCTTCTTTTAGAGCGGCTAACTCCTTTTTCTTTAGTTTTTTGTTTTTAGTTTTTTGTTTGAATTCTTTTTCAATTTCCGCTAATACTTTTTTTCTGGCTTCTTCGTTTACCTCAGTCACAATATAGGAAGCAAAATAAATTACTTTCTCCAATTGCTGCATGGGGGTATTCAAAACCATTCCTATTCTGGAAGGGACTCCCCGGAGGAACCAAATATGAGAAACTGGGGCTGCTAATTCAATATGACCCATCCTTTCTCGCCTAACAGCAGCTTTGGTCACTTCCACCCCGCACCTATCGCAAACTATTCCTTTGTAGCGAATTCTCTTGTATTTCCCACAATAACATTCGTAATCTTTTTCTGGGCCAAAAATTCGTTCACAAAACAGCCCATCTTTTTCTGCCCGTTGGGTTCGATAGTTAATAGTTTCCGGTTTTATCACTTCGCCATGAGACCAATTCAAAATCTCCTCCGGTGAAGCTAATTTTATTCTAATGGCTTCTAAATCCGCAACACGCATAATTTTATTTGTTTTCTTCGCGTGGTTTTTCTTTTACTTCCACGCTTAACCCTAATGATTTCAGTTCGGCCACCAAAAGGTTGAAGCTGGCAGGTATGCTGGGATTTTTAATTTCCTCACCCTTTAAGATGGCTTCATAGGTAGCCGCTCTGCCTAACACATCATCTGATTTTATAGTCAGCATTTCCTGTAAAATGTGAGCGGCTCCATATCCTTCCAATGCCCAAACTTCCATTTCGCCAAACCTCTGCCCGCCAAACTGGGCTTTTCCTCCCAAGGGCTGTTGAGTAATCAAAGAATAAGGTCCGATGGAGCGCATATGGATTTTATCTTCCACCATATGGATTAATTTCATCATATAAATATAGCCCACCGTTATTTTTTCCGGGAAGGGCAATCCGGTTCTTCCATCATATAAAGCGATTTTCCCATCCTCAGGAAGTCCGGCTTTTTTGAGTTCTTCTTTAATATCCTCTCCGGTTGTTCCAGCTAAAGCCGGGGAGATGGCATGATAACCAAGGTGTTTGGCCGCCCAGCCCAGATGAGTTTCTAAAACTTGCCCAAGATTCATCCTGGAAACCACGCTCAGCGGATTTAACACAACATCTACCGGCGTGCCATCTTCCATAAAAGGCATTTCTTCTGCCGGCAGAACCTTAGAAATTACTCCTTTATTCCCGTGACGACCAGCCAGCTTATCTCCCGATTGAATTTTCCTAATTTCGGCCATCTCCACTTCAATTCTTTTGATAATCCCCGGCTCTAATCTATGGCCCAATTCTCTGGAAAAAATTTTCACTCCCACTACCCTTCCCCGCTTACCGTGTTCCATTAACAAAGAAGTGTCTTTGACCTCTCTGGCTTTTTCGCCAAAAATCGCCCTTAATAACCTTTCTTCAGCAGTTAAATCCGCTTCGCCTTTGGGTGAAATCTTTCCAACTAAAATATCATTTGGCCCCACTTTAGCTCCAATTCTAATAACTCCTTCTTCGTCCAAATCCTTTAATTTTTCTTCACCAACATTAGGAATATCGCAAGTGGTTACCTCTGGCCCCAATTTTGTTTCCCGGACGTCACAAGTAAAGTTCTCTGTATAAATTGAGGTATAAGAGTCGTCTTTAACCAATCTTTCGGAAATAACGATAGCATCTTCAAAGTTTTGCCCTCGCCAAGGAAGAAAGGCTACTAAGATGTTTTTACCCAAAGATAAGTATCCATTGGATATTGCTCCTCCATCAGCTAAAACATCTCCTTTTTTCACCTTTTGTCCTTTCTTAACTGCTGGCTTTTGATGAAAACAAGTATATTGATTAGTTCTAATAAAGGTTTTTAAATTATAAGTTTTGGATTTTACTCTGATATGGTCGGCGTCTGCTTCAATTACTTTGCCGTCCTCTTCGGCAATAACCTCTTGACCAGAGTCTCTTGCTACCCTTTCTTCCGCTCCAGTCATTACTAAGGGTGGGTCGGGGTTTACTAAAGGCACCGATTGACGCTGCATGTTCGAGCCCATTAGAGCCCGGTTGGCATCATCATTTTGTAAAAAAGGGATCAGAGAAGTGGCAACCGAAACGCATTGTTCGGCTGAAACGTCAATATAGTCAATCTTATCTTTATCTGCCAAGCCCGGCTCTCCTTTAATTCTGGCTTCAACTTTGGAGGGAACAATTTGGCCTTTTTCGTTAATCGGCACGGCTCCAGAGGCAATATTATATCTTTCTTCCTCATAAGCATTAAGATAGCGTATATCAGATGTCACCTTGCCCTTTTCCACTCTAAAATAAGGCGTCTCTAAAAAGCCAAAAGAATTAATCCTAGCAAATGAAGCTAAATGGCCTACCAGTCCAATGTTGGGCCCTTCAGGGGTTTGAATCGGGCAAATTCGACCATAATGAGAGGGCTGAACGTCTCTTACCTCAAAACCGGCTCGCTCGCGTGTTAATCCCCCGGGGCCCGTAGCTGAGAGGCGTCTTTTATGCTCTAATTCCGACAAAGGGTTCTCGTTGTCCATAAACTGTGACAGCTGCGAAGAAGTAAAGAACTCTTTAACCACTGCCATTACTGGCCGAGGGTTAATCAATTGAACCGGGGTTAAGGTATGAATATCCAGAGTAGACATTCTGTCTTTAATAATCCTTTCCATTCTCATTAACCCCACCCTTAATCGGTTCTGAAGGAGTTCCGCCATGGTTCTTACCCTTCTGTTGCCCAAGTGGTCAATTTGATCCGGCTTCCCTTCAGGATCATTATTCAACTTTATAATCTCTCGCATTACTGCTATTATATCTTCTGGCTTTAAAACCCTATCCGATACGCCAATTTCCGATTTTCCTTTTAATTCAGGCAAGCGCTGCCACATTCGCCATCTGCCTACTTTGGAAAGGTCATATCTCTCAAAATTGAAGAACATATTCTCAATGAGCTCCCGGGCCGTATCAGACGTAGCCATATCTCCTGGTCTTAACCTTTGGTAAACCTCAACCAAAGCTTCAGCCTGATCGTGAGTGGTATCTCGTTTCAAGGTTTCTTCGATATAGTCAATTTCGCCCTTATTGACGTCTTGAAACTTCTCTTTAATATCTAATTCCTTATCAATGCCAAAAGCTCGCAAAAGACAGGTGGCCGCTACCTTTCTTTTTCTGTCAATTTTTACTCCAATAAAGCCCGAGTTTTCAGTCTCAAACTCCAACCAAGCCCCTCGATTAGGAATAACCTTGGCTCCAAAACGATTTTTGCCTCCGGTAGCCTGGGCAGTAAAAAACGCTCCGGGCGAGCGAATTAACTGAGCAATAGCCACTCTTTCTACGCCATTAACAATAAAAGTTCCCCTCTCGGTCATCAAGGGGAAATCGGCTAAAAAGATTTCTTGCTCTTTAATTTCTTTAGTTTTGACATTAACCAGGCGGGTGTTTGCCCGAAGCGAGACCTCATAAGAATCGTTGTTCTGCTTGGCCTCTAAATCCGTTTTATATTTTGGTTCATCCAGTTTGTAATCCAAAAACCAGAGCTCCAGCTCCTTACCAGTATAATCTCGAATAGGAGAAACTTCAGAAAATAATTCTTTGAGGTCTCTTTCCCAAAAGGCTCCCCAGCTGTCTTTTTGTAAAGCCAGCAAATAAGGGAGGGGAAGAGAAACCCTCGCCTTCCCAAAATTTTTCAAAATCATAGGTTTTCAGTGATAGACAAATTAAAATACCCTAAAGATATAAAAAAACGTTAGGGCAGAAAAAAATATTAAATTTTTCTAACACAGGAAGGAAATCAAGTATTTAAAAACAGATTAAACTAAGTAAATCTAATTTTACTCCATATCCCTAAAATTGTCAATACCGAAGTCGTTTTGAAAAAACGACGAGGGGAAGATGAGATTTATCTCATCGCCCGCTCACCGCTATTTCTTGAGCTCGTCTATTTTGGCTTGGACATCAGGATTGCCCGGGTTCAATTCTAAAACCTTCTCAAAGGCTTCAATGGCTTTACCGTCTTCTCCTTTTTCTTTATAAGCCACCCCCAAGGAGTAAAAAGCATTGGAGTGATTTGGCATAAAGCTAACTACCTTTTCCAATTGAGAAATGGCATCGTCAATTCTATCGGCGTTAAAGTAAAGCCGGCCGAGCTGGAATAAAACTTCGGTCGTAAAAGGATATTCCAAAGATAAATCTTCCATCTTCCTGATTGCTTCATCAATGTTCTCTTCTTTTTCATAAATTAAAGCTGACTGGATTTGAGCATCAAGATAATCTGGCTTCAATCCTTTGGCTCTTTCAAACTCTTCTTTCGCCTCCTCGGTATTGTTTATGGTTAACAATTTACCCAGTTCAGTATGTAATACCGGATTGGTCGGCTCCAGCTCAATTGCCCCTCTAAACGACTTTATCCCCCACTCTACGGCTCCACTGGCCACCAATCTTATATCTCTATAAATCATCCCTAAAGTCTCCCAAGTAGCCACTTGGCCTGGCCCCCTTTCAGTGGCATTCCTGGCAACGTCAATAGCTTTAGCTGTCATTGCCTGCAAAGCTAATGAATCTTGCTCTTCCGGCGACTTTCTCATTTCTCCTAAGGCCTCGTTTAGATAAGCTCTGGCTAAAATTGCCTGATATTGGGCAAAATTAGGATTTAATTCTACTGCTTTTTCAATTAAAGCCGTCCTCTCCGGCCCCAAAGCCATTTTCTGAGATTGAGCATAAATCATATCCGCCCGATAAACTTTATAACTCAAATAGTAAGTTCCCAGTATCCCCAAGCCAATTACTATCAATACTGCCGTAGCAATTAAGCTTAATTCCGGGAATTTCTGCAGAGAAAAGGTTTTCTCCGAAACCGGCTTCTCCCAACTAACCACTGAAAGCGCCAAAAATAGCCAAAACATCATTACCAAAGTAGTATTTTGGTAGAAAACAAACTGCCCTACCAACAAAGCCAAAAATCCCATCAACAAGGGCAATTGTTTAAAGGTTGGAATTTGGGATTTGGGTTTGGGAGTGGTAATTTGCAGCAAAACCAAGGAAATCAACAAAAACATGCCAATTAAGGCAATATAAGATATCAATCCCAAAAATCCCGTTGTTCCTAAAACTTCTGAGATGCGATTTGCCGGCTTATTAAATCTCATCTGCCAGAGGTCACTTTCATTAAACGCAACTGGTTTATATTTTGAGAAATCATGAAAGAAAGTGCCAATTCCGCTTCCTATAAATCCATTTTTAACAGTGCCGGTAGCTGCGCCAAACCCAACTTTCCAAGAAAGCCCTTGCTCTAAAATCTCCTCTTTGGGCAATTGAAAATTAAAAATTGAAGCATTAACAAAAAGGAATACTCCTGCCAAAATAACCAGTAAAATGGGTAGCATCAACCTGCCAACTCTCTCCCGGAATATTCTTTTCCATAAAGCCATGGCCACAAATAATGCTAAACTTACCAACAAAACAATCCAGGCAGCGGTAAAATCAATAATCGCCAGCAAAATTAAGCTGGCTATCAATAATAAATAATTGATAATTCCTGATAATTTTCCTCTACTCTCCAACAAAATCCTTCCCACTAAAAATACCGTAAATACTGCCAAAAACACAGCCAAAACTTCCATACTTCCTCCAGTAGGATTAAAACCCACTCCTGTCATCACCGACGGCAAAGTGAATGATAATTTATCACTAATCATTGATAAATAATTACTGAGTTTCCCTAAAACTCCGAAAATTGATAAATAGCTTAATAAAATCACGAAAAAAGCCGACCAGCTAAATGTTCTCAGTAGCCGGTTTTCAGCTGTAAGATTATTAGTAATTAAAAAGTACAATAAAACTACATTGATCAAACCAATTAAACCGTCTGAAAAACGGCCGTAAAACCCGAATAAACTTGACCCCCTATCTACTGAAAAAATAACTGACAAAATTGCAATCAAAAGAAAAACGCCAATAAAAATATCTAAAGGCGTTCTTTTGAACTTCAGTTCTTTATCAACCAAAACCATCTTGGCAATCCAGCAAAAGAAAGCAATGGATAATAAAAGACCAAGTAAAAGTTGCTTATTAAACTCAAACTGCTCAAAGCTAAACGGCAAGAACCACAGCGGTATCAAAAACACCGCCAAATAAATACATAGTTTCGTAATACGATTAAACATGTTGCCCATATTTTTGAAAGTTAATGGCGATGAGGACTTTGTCCTCATCTTCACCTTCACTTCCATAAATGGAAGCTCGGTTACTAATTATTAATTATACGACTTTTTAATGCAATTTTCAATTCTCAATTTTCAATAAATGTTACAATTGCTCAATTCGGCGTGCTTAACCCGGTTAAGCACGGCCTCTATTCTAGGGCAAGGTGCCGAATTTCTTCATACTTTTTACCTCGCAACACACCTTCTACTAACTCAAGATAACTCTGAGAAGTAGAAAACATCCTGCCCAGTAAACCTTTATCAATAATAATTGATTGACGTTTTCCCGAATACTCCTGATGAGTGCTCCAGAGGCATTGGTCTGCAATTTGCATAATCTTTGCAACGTCCTTTATCCCTTCTCCTTTCCAATTAGGCTGTTCCAACTGAGCAGGGTTAAGAACGTTAATATACACCAGGAGATATTGAAGGTAACGTTCATCTTCCACCGGCACTGCTTTGAATCGACTCTGAAATAAACTACCTACCCGCTCATACTTATTATTAAAATATCTCGCATATCCCAGACCTAATTTATGCATAAATTTTATAATCCCTCCTTCTTTCAGCTCCTCTACTAATAAATGAAAGTGATTACCCATTATACAGTAAGCCAAGATACGGACTAAGGGATGCCTTTGATAGTTTTTATCTTGGATGTATTCTCTAAGCACCCGCAGAGTGAGACGGCCCCGATTTCTTTCCAGCTGCCAAAGAATGTTAGTAGCAGTTTTTTGGTCATTAAATAAGCAAAGTCCTTGTAAGAATCGCCAATAATCAACCTCTTGATCACAAATTGTACATTTTGCCACGCCACGATTGTAAAGGTGATAGATACTGCCTGGCGCAAATTGTACTTTTCTCTTCATTTTGTCTTTAGACTATGCTTATCGCGGAGAGCTTGTGCTTAACCCGGTTAAGCACGCATGCCTCCTTTATTTGTTTTGGGGCCGCCGAGCGAAGCGAGGCGGCGTAATGGTATGGAACAATAACTCTGCAAAACAGCTATTTGAAGTGGGTGGCTAATCCTGCGTTATAATCAATAAGTATTTGCTCCTGAGTGCGGGCGTAGTTGTAAATACGGACATCGTCGATGAGACCGTCAAAATAATTTCCAGTTCCAACCTCTGAACCAATATAAATATCTTCTGTCCCATCACCAATACTTACTGGAGGTGTTTTTGTATTAGCATCTGCGACACCATTTATATACAATCTCATTGTGCCGTCACTAACAGCCACAATATGCGTCCAAACATTAGCACTAAAAGTTGAAGTTGAAAGTAACTGATAGGTAGTGTCCCAAGTTCCATCGTCTGATAAATAAAATTCAGCAGTGTTATCTCTGACTCTTAGAAGATAAAACCTGGTGCCTCCTGCAGCATCAAATCTTCCTATAACTTGTTTTAAACCGCTCACATTATTAAGCTTTACCCAAGCTTCTAATGTTATATTGTTAGCATCTGTCAATTTTAAACTAGTCGACTCTGCTACGCTGACATAATCATCCGTGCCGTCGAAGGAAAGGGCTGTGCCGAGTTTGCCGGTGACCCAGTCGTCATTGGTCATGCTTGCTTCAAGTGTGCCGTCGTTGTTGTTATTGGTGGAGTCGTAGGCAATGGTGCCACTGCCTTCGTCGAATTTCCAGTGAGCCACCGGCCCGCCTCGATTGTAGTGATAGCGGATTTCCTCAGATGACAACGCCCGATTGTAAATACGCACTTCGTCAATAGTCGCCTTAGACTCACGACCTTCCTGACTGCTTCCCATTCTAACTGGGTCTGAAAGGAACTCAGCATATTGATTGTCCGCTAAAACAGCATCTGTGCCTTGCGATATGCCATTGACAAACAGCTCTGTCTTCATATCGCTGTTAAGCATCGCTACTAAATGATACCACTCTCCATAGGCAGGAATTGAGTAGAAAACTTGAGAACTGTCACTGTTAGAGTCCTTCCAGCTCGCCCTAAATTGATTAGGGCTAGTAGAATATCTTACAGCCAAGCCAACAGTGCTTGAGTCTTCTTTCGTCACAAGACCGTGATAAGCAGTAGCGTCTGAAAGTCCTTCAGGCACATACACCCAAGCCTCAAAAGTCCTAATTGTATCCAAGACATCACTGTCTGACACATTCACATAATCATCCACGCCGTCGAACTGCATAGCTCCCCCAGCTGAGCCGCCGGCTACGCCGGCGGGCGCGCCTTCACTCCACTGCGGCATATTGTTCTCCCAAGTAGGACAAGTGCCAGCCCCGGGAGAGCAGGTGCCATCACCAAGGGTTCCATGATTCCCATTCCCAGACTCATCATAAGCCGTAGTCCCATAACTTTTGTTAAAAGGCCAGTAACCAACTAATCCTGACTCATCACTGTATATTCCTTTGTAGCACTCGGCGACTTCGGTTATTGACAAAGCCCGATTATAAATGCGAGCATCCTTCATAAGACCATTGGCAATGTAATAAACGTTAGAGAGACGACCAAAACGTACACTTGCCGTGCTAGACTCTAAAGCTCCTGTAGCGGTGCTCCCACTACCTCTAACTCCATCTAAAACATAATATACCTTACTTCCATCCCATATCATCCCAACCTGATGCCAATTATCAGGATTAGAAACGCTTGTAGAATCAACTCTGTTGACACTGTCAGTCATTACTTCAGCCCTGATAGTGGTACCTGCTTTAGTAACTCGAACTCTATTATAAGTATATCCATTTATTGCTAACATTAGGTCATGGTAAGTATCACTAGTTCCTCCTCCAGAGTCACCTTCCCTTTTCCACCACATTACAACTGAAAATCCAGAGGAGACATCAATTTTTTCGGCCGTTTCTACATAGTCATTCACGCCGTCAAAACTCAAAGCTTTGCCGTATGGTCTTGCATAGCCAGTGTTATCGTAATCGCTTTGATCATAAGCAAATTGGCCATCGCCTTCGTCCATGTTCCAATACCCTACTAACCCTCTCGTCATATCATCTGCCGGTGACCCGCCAAACCTCGCCGCAAAGCCCTCGTTGTAATCCGTCCGAATCTCGCTCGCGGAGCGGGCGTAGTTGTAAATCCGGACATCGTCGATGAGGCCGTTGAAAAAATAACCGGTTCCAAGACGGGAACCAATGGAAACATCTTCATTGTCAGCCGTATAAGAGCCGGTAACAGTTTTTGATGTTTCTTGGACGCCATCAACATAAACGTAATGCTTTTTATTTGAACCGTCCCATACGCCAACTATATGGTGCCACTCATTATCATTAACATCTGATGCGCCATGAGTAGAAGACGGGGATAGGCCAAACATTTCAATTCCAACTTTACCCGAGTGCACTTCAAGAGCGTATTCTCCAGAATCATAGCCACCCTTCTCTAGAACCCTTACATGAGAGGCATCTTGGGCTGTTTTAATCCAAGCTCCAAGAGTAACTGTGGTAGTGATATCCAAACTCGAATTTGCTCCTGGGTCCGTTATCTTTATATAATCATCGCTTCCATCAAAACTCAGAGCGGAGCCGTATTTGCCGCTGGTCCAGGTGGGTAAATCGGTGCCGGCGCCGTCGCCGCCGAGGGTGCCGTCGTTATCATTATTAGTTTCGTCGTAAGCGGTAATTCCGCTGCCTTCGTCGAACTTCCAATAGGCCACTGGGCCGCCACGGTTGTAGTGATAACGCACTTCTTCAGCTGACAACGCCCGATTGTAAATCCGCACTTCGTCGATGAGGCCGTCGAACAAATCTGTTCCGCCAATTTTTAAGGGATATGTTGTGGCATAGAGTGAAGATTTTGAAGCAACTCCATCGTCTGCAACAACGCTGCCATCTACATAAAAAGTAGCCTCGGTTCCAGATTTTACCACAACTACATGATGCCAATTACCCACGGTTATAACATCAGCTACTGTTTCTGTTGTGGCAAAACCACCACCCAGTCCATCATCATTTGTTGATAAGGCTAATTTATTATTTGCGTTATCTGTTCTGAACACCCAAGACCTCTTGTAATCTACAGCAGTGTTTCTACTGGCTATTCCGTCATAATTAGTTACATCATCTCTTTTTATCCAAGCCTCAATTGAAAAATCACCACTGCCGAATTGTAGACTTGCATCACTCCCACAATCAACAAAATCATCCACGCCGTCGAACGACAACCCGCCTCCGCAGGTAGCTCCGGCGAGGCAAGGGGCGCCTTCGCTATACTTTGATTTATAACTCTCCAAATAATCCCGCTTAATCTGCGCCGCGTCTCGAGCATAGTCGTAAATCCGGACGTCGTCGATGAGGCCATCAAAAAGCTGGCTAGGGGTTGCGCTGTTATTTGCTCCGATATAAAAATTTAAAGTGCTTACAGTTGTTAAACCCTCACTCACCGTATACACCTCAATTCCATCAATATAACCCTTTTTTGTTGTTCCAGTTATTGTTGCGGCTATATGGTGCCACTTGCCATCAGCAACAGAAGTTCCCCAGTAATTACCATTACCATCTGAATAGAATAGAACATTGCCATTATTCCCTGACATAAGCTTATATCCCCTGCTAGTCTCCCAGTTCCCAGCTATAACTTGCTGGGCTATGCTCGATGTTTTGAACCAAGCCTCAACCGTAACAGCAGTAACATCAAAACTGCTATCAGTTCCACAGTCCACATAATCATCGCTACCATCAAAATCTAAAGCGCCGCCGACGCGGCCAGAAGAAGTCCAAGTAGGACCGTTAAGAGTTCCATTATTACTTCCAATATAATCCGTCGCAGTGGTGCCGGTTCCTTCGTCAAACGTCCAATAACTGACCGGGTTTCCCGAGCCGCCGTCGTTTATCATTCCGTCATTTCCGTAATCAGATTGGTCAAAAGCTAAGGGACTACCTTGTTCGTCAAAGTTCCAATACCCCACTAATCCTCTCGTCATATCATCGGCGGGCGAGCCGCCAAAGCGAACGCTAAATCCGGCGTTATAATCCAGCCTTATCTCCCCAGCGGTCCTGGCGTAGTTGTAAATGCGAACATCGTCGATAATTCCTTTAAAAAACAAATCGTCCCCATAGCTGTCTAGATTGTCGCAGCCGATCCTACCATTGTCTATTCCGCTAGCACCAGTGAACCATTTTGTTTTGTCCGAATAGCTACTGAATGTCTGCGCCGGCTTTTCGCCGTTAATATATAAAACGGGCCCTGTGCCATCTTGGACCAATGTTACGTACAACCATTTTTGGTAATCGTCAATAGCGGAATCTGTCATAATATTCCAACTGTATGATCCCGAAACATAAACAGCAGCTCTTAATTTACCAAGATAAAGATCAAAAAATATTGCTGTGGAGGAATCGGTATCGCCAAAAGTAACCATCATGGGATAGCCAGAATCGTCGTTTTCAGAATACATCCACAATTCAATAGTTCCCGCTGTATCAGAGCTTAGGTCACTCACAATAGTATCGATATTCACATAATCATCCACGCCGTCAAACTCCAACGCGGTTCCATATTTCCCAGTGGTCCAGGTTGGCTCGGCAGAATCACCCTCTGTAGATGAACCAAGCGTTCCGTCGTTGTCATTATCTGTTTCGTCTAAAGTGATATATCCCGACCCTTCGTCGAATTTCCAATGGGCCACGGGCCCGCCGCGGTTGTAATGGAACCTCACCTCCGCCGCCGTCAACGCCCGATTGTAAATGCGGACTTCGTCAATGAGGGTATTTGCAGGCTCTCCCCCTACCGTAGGGTTATTTCCTGCACCAATTAGCAAATCTTTGGTTGAACTTTCCAATGGTGATGCATCCGTGCTGGTTTCAAAATCTCCATTCACATACCATTTATAAGTTGTCCCATTAAAGATTACTGTGCAGAAATACCACCTATCAAGAGTTGGAGCTGTAGTGGCATGAAAATTTCCACTACTAGATGAATGGAAGCGTAATTTGTTGTTTGCTGGATCAACTGCAACATGATAACCTTCCCAAGTAGGGGGAGTTCTTTTATCTATCAATGCCTGCCAAGAAGTGCTATAGGAATGAAGCTTCGTCCAAAATTCAATCGTAAAATTGCCTGTAAGCCTAAGGTCAGAATTATCAGCTATTTCAACATAATCATCCACGCCGTCGAATTCCATTCCGCCGCCGACTTTCCCATCAGAATACTTTGACTTATAACTCTCTAAATAATCCCTCTTAATCTGCGCCGCCCCCCGTGCATAGTCGTAAATCCGCACATCGTCGATAAAGCCAGGCATAAAAGTGCCTCCATCTAACCTAGCCATCATCCTTATTCCTAAAGAAGAACTTTGTATTAATGTTCCCGTTACACCCTCACTTGTGTCTAACTCTCCGTCAACATAAAGAGCTCTACTATCTTCATTCTTAAAGGTTGCTACTACGTGATGCCACTGAGTGGTGTCATAAGTCCCGACACTTGAAACATATCCTCCATTTCCCGTGCCAAAGAATTCGTAAATGAACTTGCCAACAGTCCCTCTCCCTACCTTCCATATCCTAACACCAGTTCCAGTAAAGTCATCTCTATTAATGGCTTCTGGTCCTGCCGCATCTTTAACCCATAGTTCTATAGATATTTCTGTAACAACATCGTAAGACGCATTATAACCAACATCCACATAATCATCGCTTCCGTCGAATTCCATTGCGCCGCCGACGCGACCAGAGGAGGTCCAAGTAGGATCGTCAGTGCCAGCATTAGCGTCGGCGCCACGAGTTCCGTTATTTGAACCAACATAATCGTAAGCATATTGGCCTGTTCCTTCGTCAAACGTCCAATAACTGACCGGGTTTCCCGAGCCACCGTCGTTTATCATTCCGTCGTTGCCCTGACCAGAATTATCAGCGACCAATGGTCCTGTTCCTCCGTCAAAATTCCAGAAACCAACCAACCCGCGAGTCATCGTGTCAGTGGGGATAGAGGCGCCTCCCCCAAACCAACCATTCAATGCTCCTACAATGCCAATGCCCGTGACAGCAGCCACGACTATTCCGATGATTATTGGAACTGTAAGCTTGGGACGTTTCATATTGTCGCTAAACTGACGCGAAACATTACGCGAAACCGACGCTAAACTTTCGCGTCTGTTTTGCGTGGGTCCCCACCTTGTGGGGTTTTGCGTCTGTTTAGCGGTATTATTCATATAGATTCGCTTTCTTTATGATAATCTTGTATATATTCTCTAAAAAGTCTCCGCCGGCATAGCCAATAATAAAAGCTAAGGCTGGCGTAAAAGCGCCCTCTAGGGTAAATCCGACTGATTGAATTGCCCAAACTGAGACTAATCCAATAGTTCCAGACGTTATCATTGTTCCTACAAAATAACCCGGCCTAAACGGAACATCTTTATAGGAAAACTGATGCTTAATAAAGCCCACTAGCCCCCTCATTATTCCACCACCTATAGCCGCTAAAAATATATATATCATCATATTATGTTTTCATAATGATTTAAACGTTCCATTGAATTGTCGCGTCTCAGAACTACACATACAGCGTCTACCCGGTAAGGTCCTTGCCATTTCTTCCAAGCCGTATAGGCTCTGGCATTTCCCCATAATTTTCTTAATTTTCTTTTATTAATGGTTTCTTCCGGCGCGCCAAAATCTTCTCCTTTCTTCGTTCTTACTTCCACAAATACCATTTCGTTTCCTCTCTTAGCAATTAAATCTATCTCCGCATATTTTGTTTTGTAATTCTGTTCAATTATATTATATCCTTTATTCTTTAGATACCGTTTGGCTGTCTCCTCGCCTATTTTCCCCGTCGTTAAATTAGACTGATTCATAGATTTTGGGACGATACTGCAAAGCTTCGGCCATGTGAGAAACAGTTATTTCCGGCGCTCCCTCTAAATCAGCAATAGTTCTGGCCACTTTTATCATTTTCATGTAAGAACGGGCCGACAATTGGAACTTCGCGCTCGCCTGCTTCAAAAGTTCTTCTACTTCTTTTGTCAGCTGGCAATATTTTTTAATGTGGCTATTTTTCATTTGAGCATTGGTTTGAATTGGCTCTTTCTTGAAACACTTTGCCTGTCTTTCTCTTGCCAAAATAACTCTTTTTCTGATTGCTTTTGATGATTCTAACAATTCGGAGGCCTTTTGATTCTCAGAAAATTCTGCCACATCAACCGGCTGAACGTTTATGTGTAAGTCAATCCTGTCTAAGATAGGCCCTGAGATTCTTTTCTGATATTTTCTTATCTGACGAGGCGTACAGACACAATTTTTCTTTGGGTGGTTTAAATAACCGCAAGGGCAAGGATTAGCAGAAGCTACCAACATAAAATCTGCTGGATATCTCACCCTCTCTTTACTACGCGAAATAGTTAAGTATCCGTCCTCCAAAGGTTGACGCATTGCCTCCATTACTGAACGTGGAAATTCGTTAAACTCGTCCAGAAAAAGAACTCCCCGATGAGCCAAACTTACTTCTCCAGGATGCGGCCTTGCCCCGCCGCCAATAAGACCCACAGGAGAAGCCGTATGATGCGGCGCTCGAAACTGTCGATGGGTTATCAATGAACCTCCTGGTGGTATATTGCCAGCTGCAGAATATATTTTAGTTACTTCCAGTGATTCTTCTTCATTCAAAGAAGGCATAATTCCGGGCAAAGCTCTGGATAGCATAGTTTTTCCAGAACCGGGGCTGCCAACCATAATAATATTGTGACCACCAGCTGCCGCTATCTCTACGGCTCTTTTTGCCTGCTCTTGCCCTAAAATTTCTTTCATGTCGAATTCAGCCGGAGCGGGCAATCTATCTTCTGGCTCTTTATAAATAGCAGGTCCAATTAATCTTTTTCCTAAAAAATGTGAGGCAAGTTGGAAAAGATTTTCTCCCGGGTAAACCTTTATTCCTTTAATCACTGCTGCTTCATTTGCTGAATCCTTGGGAACAAATAAATTTTTAAATCCGTTTTCTTTGGCGAAAAGAGCCAGTAAAAATGCTCCTTTGGTATGCCGTAAAGAACCGTCAAGTGACAATTCTCCAAAAAATAAAGATTCTTCCGGTAAGGAAAACTGCAAAACGCCTTTTAAGATTCCCAAGGCAATTGGCAAATCGTAAAAAGAACCTTCTTTGGGAATATCGGCCGGAGCTAGATTAACTGTGATTTTCTTTGTCGGGAACTCAATCCCCGAACTCAAAATTGCCGTCCTGACTCTTTCTTTGCTTTCGTCAACCGACTTATCAGGAAGTCCGACAATTTCAAACCCAGGCAACCCCCTACTCGCCAAGTTAACCTCAACATCTACTTTTATTGTTTCCAGCCCCGAATTAGCCGCTGACGACACTTTAATCAACATGATATTTTCCGCCTTCTTGGTTTATAAAACCTTTTAACTGCATTAAAGATAAAGTTGTGCCAACCTTTGCGACTGGCAATCCTAAAATTCTGGCTAAGGCATCCGCTTCCAAGGATTCTCTTTGTAACTTCTCAATTATTTCTCTTTCCAATCCGCCCAATCTGGCTAAACCCGGTTTAGTTAAACTCGGTTTAGTCCGAGAAATGTTATAGTATTTCAAAATATCTCCTGCCTCCGTCGCTACGCCGGCTCCTTCTTTTATAAGCTGACTTGTTCCTTTTGAAACTTCACTGGTCAAGGGCCCCGGAACAGCAAATATTTTTCTGCCAAATTTTTTGGCAAATTCTGCCGTAATCAGAGAACCGCTATTTAATCCAGCCTCTACGATCAAAACTGCTTTTGAAAGACCGGCTACTATTCTATTTCTTTTGGGATAAGTCCAGAGAGCCGGAGGAAATTTTCCTTCAAATTCGGAAACAATTAATCCTTTTTTCTTTAAAATCTCGTTGTAAAGTTCTTCTTGGTATTCAGGATGGATTATATCTATCCCGCAAGGCATTACAGCTATGGTTCTGCCTCCTGCTTCCACTGCGGTTTTGTGGGCAGCTTCGTCTCCACCATACATAAACCCAGAAACTATGGTTATGCCGGCTGTCGCTATTTCTTCTACTAATTGCTCGGTTATTTTTCTTCCGTAGCTCGTTAAACGTCTTGAACCAACCACTGCTAAACAATTCTCAAAAATCTCCTCATCCCACTCTCCTTTGTAATAAAGCTTCTTTGGCGCATCCTTACCAATTTTCCTCAATAATCCCGGATACCCTTTATCTTTAATTGTAACAACTTTCTCCATTAGGGAGTGCGGGCGAGAGTAAAACCCCAGACCTTTTTGACTCCCGCTTCTTTTAGGACTTTACAACATTCTTTCATCGTTGCCCCGGTTGTCCAAATATCATCCACTAATAAAATGTGCTCCGGGATTTCGCTGTTTAGGATTCGCCTAAACAGACCAAAACTATCTTTTACATTTTCTAATCTTTCTTTTATGTCTAATTCAGTTTGTGATTTTGTCTCTCGTTTTTTTTCTAACAAATTTTCGACTTTTAAATTTGTAAATTTGCTAACTTCTTCTGCAATAATTTTAGATTGATTAAATCCCCTTCTTTTTTCTTTTTTTGGGTGCAAAGGAACA
>ASKX01000013.1 GCA_000398025.1 Candidatus Paceibacter normanii SCGC AAA255-P19
TGACTCGACTTCTTTAGGTATCCTCATAGCTCAATTTTAGCCGAAATCCTTGTTTTTTTCAACCGATCTGGTAGAATTAAAAAATGTAGCTGCCCCCGTGGCGTAATGGATAGCGTAAGGGCCTTCGGAGCCCTGGGTGAGGGTTCGAGTCCTTCCGGGGGCATAAAAACATATGAAAAGAATATTCTTAATCATTATTTTAATAAACCTTTTCTTCCCTTTAGTCGCCTTAGCTTATAATATTCATTTGGATAGTGCCGGCCAAAGCTTAATTTATAAAGGTTTGGTTCCTTGCGGCAAGCCAATTAATGCTGGCGGAACCATAACCACAGTGGGCAACGAACAGACTATAGCCGGCGGTACTTGTTGTTTACTTCATTGCACCTTTTGTCATTTGCTTGTAATGTTAGATGGAATTTTTGATTTTGTTTTATTTCAATTAGTACCAGCTTTAGCCGTTTTAATGTTGGCTATAGGTGGAATAATGTATATTATTGCCCATTTTAGCGAGGGAGAAATTTTGCCTGGCGGCGGAGCCGGCGGGCCTAAAATGCTCGGCCAAGCCAAAAGGTTAATGACTTCAATAGTTATTGGCTTGGTTATAATTTATGCTGGTTGGTTGATTATTGATTTGTTTTTTGATGCTATTGGGGTGGCTGAATGGACTGGTCTGAATCAAGGATGGTTTTCCATTAAGTGTCCTATCGCCACAGTAACTCCTTGCGATCCTACAGTGGTTGGAAGCTGCCCAACTGAAAACGCTACCCCTTGCTGGACCAAGCAACTCCAGGAAGGAGGATTTCAGGCGATCGGACCAGAGGAGTGTTTATAGCTATTGCCCCCATAGCTTAATTGGTAAAGCAGTGGACTCTTAATCCATTGACTCCAGGTTCGAGTCCTGGTGGGGGCACAAATATATGTTGGAAAAACAAGAAAAAGAAAAAATAATTAAAAAGTATAAGCTGCACGAGGCGGACAGCGGTTCGCCGGAAGTTCAGGTTGCCCTCTTAACTGAAGAGATAAAAGGGCTACTTTTACATTTGAAAAAGCACCCTAAAGATTTCCATTCCAAAAGAGGGCTACTTAAAATGGTTTCCAAAAGAAGGAAGCTTTTGAGCTTTTTAAAAGAAGAAAGTGTCCGAAGATATAATAGTCTTGTTAAAAAAGTAGGGCTTAAAAAATAGAAATTTTATGCCAGCAATAAAACATCAGGGACAAAGAGTGGCCGTCTTAATTGACGTCCAAAATCTTTATCACTCAGCTAAAAATCTTTACGGAGCTCGGGTTAACTTCCGAGAAATTTTAAAATTGGCTGTTTCCCAAAGAAACCTGATTAGAGCTTTTGCTTATGTAGTCAGAACTAAAACTGGCGAAGAAAAACCGTTCTTTGAGGCTTTGACTAAGTTGGGAATTGAAACTCGGGTTAGGGATTTACAGGAATTTTATGGAGGCTTAAAAAAAGCTGACTGGGATGTCGGAATTACCGTTGACGCCATTAGAATTGCTCCTAGCGTAGACGCAATTTGCTTGGCCTCAGGAGATGGTGATTTTATCCAGCTGGTTGAGTATTTGAAAAATCAAGGAAAAAGGGTGGAAATTGTTGCCTTTGGCAGATCGGCTTCGGGCAGATTAAAAGAAATAACTGATGAATTTATTGACTTAGAAAAATCCCCTGAAAAATATTTACTAAAAAAGTGATGTTCAATGGCAAAAGAAAGTTTTAGTTTAAATCTCGGCGATAGAGAATTAAAAATAGAATTAAGAAATCTAGCTGAACAGGCTTCTGGTTCTTGTTTGGTTCAATATGGAAACACCTTAGTTTTAACTACGGCTGTCATTTCCAAATACGACAGAGAAGGAATTGATTTTTTCCCTTTAACGGTTGAGTACGAAGAGAGATATTATGCGGCCGGGAAAATTTTGGGATCCCGTTACATCAGAAGAGAAAGTCGGCCTTCAGATGAGGCCATTTTAACTGCTAGGTTAATTGACCGAGCGATTAGGCCCAGGTTCCCCGAAGGACTAAAAAAAGAGGTCCAAGTGGTGGTTACTTGTCTTTCTTGGGATAGAGAAAATGATCCTGACATCATTGGTCTGATTGGAGCTTCCACTGTTCTGGCTATTTCTGAAATTCCTTGGTCGGGCCCAATAGGAGTGGTCAGAGTTGGCCAAATCAATGGAGAGTTTGTTCTGAATCCTACTTACGAACAGAGAGAGCAGAACAATTTAGATTTAGTTTTTGCTGGAGTGGAAGAGAACAATGATGTTTTAATCAACATGATGGAGGGCGAGGGCCAGGAAGTATCAGAAGAAACCGTTTTAAAAGCATCTAAATTCGCTAAACCCCACTTAAAGGAAATAATTAACTTCCAGAAAGAAATTGCCAAAAACCTAGGCGATGAAGCTAAAGCTTCATCTTCATCCTTCGCTGCGGCTCGGCTAAGAAAAGAGGCTGACCCGGAATTAGAAAAAGAAATTAAAAAATTTTTAGGCGAAAGGTTAGAAAAAGCTCTCTACCAAGGAAATAAAACCGACCGAATGGAAGACGTGAACGATCTTAAAGAGGAGCTGATCTATTATATTGAAGGGAAATATCCTGATATGAGAGGCAAAGAGGATAAATCCTCTTCTTCACCCTTCGCTGCAGCCACTGCAGCTCGGGTTTTTGAAGAAGAAATTGAAAAGTTGATCCATGCCAACGCTATTCAATCAGAAAAAAGGCCTGACGGCCGCCAACTAGATGAAATTAGACCTCTTCATTGTGAAGCTGGTCTCTTGCCCAGAACTCACGGTTCTGGTCTTTTTATTAGAGGACAAACTAAAGCCCTTTCTATTTTAACCCTAGGGGCACCCGGCGATGTTAGATTAATGGAGGGCATGGAAGTAGTGGGCAGAAAAAGATTTATGCATCATTATAATTTCCCTCCTTACAGTTCTGGCGAAATAAAACCAATGAGGGGACCGGGCCGAAGAGAAATTGGCCATGGCATGCTCACAGAAAAAGCTCTCATTCCTTTGATCCCTAGCTCTGATGAGTTTCCTTATACTATCAGAATAGTTACGGAAATCCTTTCTTCTAACGGCTCCACTTCTATGGCTTCGGTTTCCGCCTCCTCTTTAGCTTTAATGGATGCTGGAGTGCCAATTAAAAGAGCGGCAGCTGGCATTGCTTTGGGGCTAATGCAGGACGAAAAAGGCAACTACAAAATTTTAACTGATATTCAAGGCCCGGAAGATCATCACGGAGATATGGATTTTAAAATAGCTGGAACCGAAAAAGGAATAACCGCCCTGCAAATGGATGTTAAAATTAAAGGGGTAAATGAAAAAGTTCTAAAAGAGGCTCTAGAACAAGGAAGAAAGGCTAGAATAGAAATTTTAAATGAAATAAAAAAATTAATTGAAGGACCAAGGTCAGAATTGTCACCTTATGCTCCCAGGATTTTAATTATTCAAATCAATCCAGAGAAAATTAGAGAAGTGATTGGGCCGGGAGGAAAAGTTATTAATGAAATTATTGAAGAATGCGGAGTCTCAATAGATATTGAGGATACGGGTAAGGTTTTTGTTACCGCCGAAAAAGAAGAGGCGGCTAAAAAAGCCATTGCCTGGATAAAAAACATCACCCGGGAAGTTAAAGTGGGAGAGGTCTTTCAGGGAAAAGTAACTAGGATTTTAGACTTCGGAGCCTTTGTGGAAATCTTACCTGGCCAGGAGGGATTAATTCATATTTCTCAGCTGGCTCCCTATCGGGTAAAAAAAGTGGAGGATGTAGTTAAGATTGGTGACATTGTGCCAGTTAAAGTTATTTCAATTGACGAACAAGGAAGAATAAATCTTTCCTTAAAGGCAGCCAAAGAAGAATCTAAACCCTAATTCCCAAATAAATTCTAATGTACCAAAACCCTACTCCCGAAAAAAGGGAAGAGGAGAAAATGGAGTTCCTCAAAAGAGAAGAGATCAGGACAATGGAAAAAGACGTTAAACGTCTTCGAGAAAGGGAAGCTCAGAAAGAAAGAGAGAGAATCGCTGCTATCGCTCCGGAAGGCAAACCTAAAGAAAGAGAAGAAACCCTCCCCGAAAAACCGGCTGAAGAAGAAAAGATTCCTCTAGACACCCTTATCCCTAAAAAACTACCCAAAAGACCTCCTCCTTTTACTAAAGCCCTAATCCGAGCAGTAATTGTTATAATTTGTCTCTTGTTGATAGGTTTTCTCTATTGGTTTTTTGGAGTGAGAAAACCTACTGAAGAAGTGACGCCGCCGCCAGGAGAAACAGAAGAAGCAGGAGAAGAAGAAGAGGAGGAAGAAGAAAGACTAAAAATAGTTGTTCCGCCAGCTCTTATTCCAGTTGAGGAAACCCGAACTTCAGAAGTTTCAAAACTAGAGGAGATCCCTGGAATCTTTAGTCAACTAATGCAAGAGGATTTGCCGATAGAAAGCTTCACCCGAATCGCAATTAAAAACCTTGAGGGAGGACGGCCGGCTTCCTTAGAAGATCTTTCTTCTGCCTTTCAGATTCCTGTCCCAGAAGAATTCTATAAAAAAATAGATCCTTCAGACTATACTCTTTCCATTTTTAATCAAAAACAAGGGAAAAGAATGGTCTTGGTAGGAAAAGTAAAAGACAAAGAAGGGTTAAATCAGATATTTAAAAACTTTGAAGATAAAACTGAAGAGGCGGGTCCTTCAGTTTCCGGAGAGGCAATTCCGGCTTTAGCCCCTTATTTCCGAACTACTTTTTATCAGGGAGTGGGCATTCGTTACTTAACTATTTCCAAAGCTGACCTGGGAGCTTGCTATGCCCAGTTTGATGACTACTTTGTCTTCACCACTTCATTTGAAGGAATAAAGAAAGCCATTGACAGAATAAAGGCTGGCGAAGAAAGTGAAGAGTTAGAAAAAAAAGTTGGTCAGTTATTTGTTATTGGCTTCAATGGAAAAACCTTAACTCCGGCGCTGGAAGATATTATTAAAAGATATCGGCCAGGTGGTGTTCTTTTGCTAGGAAAAAATATCGAAAGCAAAGAACAGCTAAAAAAACTAATCGCTGACCTTCAAAGTCTCTCCCAAAAAGAAACCGGGCTGCCTCTTTTGGTTATGGTTGACCAAGAAGGAGGGCTGATTTCCCGAATCGGCTTTCTCGAAGAAAAAACTCCTCAGTCAGAAATTGAAAACGAGAAGCAGGCTTATCAAATAGGCGAAAAGAGAGGGAAGGAATTAAAAGAATTAGGGGTTAATGTTAACTTAGCTCCCTTGCTGGACGCTGCTAACGAAGGAGATTTCCTCTTTAACCGCTCTTTCCAAAAAACTCCTGCCCAGGTTGGTGAATTGGCTAAGGCCTTAATTCTGGGGCAACGAGTCGGCGGAGTTTTTACAGCGATTAAACATTTTCCAGGTTATGGCGGAATCTCTTTTGACCCAGAGGAAAATTTAGGGGAGCCAGAAACGATCCCTGAGATTTCTCAATTTAAAAAAGCGATGGAGGCCAATCCTGAATTAATAATGACAGCTAACGTAATTTATAAATCCATCGACTCTTCTCTTCCTCTCACCTTTTCTGAAAACGGTATCCTTTTCCTAAAAAACAGTTTAAACTCAGAAGCTTTGATTGTTTCTGACGACTTAGCTCAAAACTCCTTGTTAAAGAAGTTTAGCTTAGTCGATTTGGTCACCCAGCCTCTTTTAGCCGGCGTTGACCTTTTAATCTTTTCTGGCTGGGATATAGAAGTAACTAAGGGACTAGAGGCGTTTTTGAACGCTTTCAGAAAAGGAGAAATTCCTGAAGCCAAAATTAACGAAGCTATTTCTAGAGTTGTCCAACTAAAACAGGAATTGAAATAAAAACATGAACCAAAAATTACTTCAAGAATTAAAGAAAAAAATGGAAGAAGAAAAGAAAACAATTGAAGAAGAGCTGAAAAAATTTGCTAAAAAAGACGAGGGGCTAAAAGGGGACTGGGACACTCGCTTTCCTCGCTGGAACGGAGACTCAGGAAGTTCGGCTTTAGAGAGAGCAGCTGATGAAGTAGAAGAATATAGCACTCTTTTACCTATTGAACATAGCTTAGAACTAAAGCTAAAAAATATTGGATTAGCTCTAGAGAAGATTAAAAAGGGGGGATATGGAATTTGCGAGAAATGCGGCAAGAAAATTGATGAGAAAAGGTTAAAAGTTCATCCTGAGGCCCGCTTTTGCTTAAAGTGCTAAGGAAAATAGCTAAAATAAAAAATGCCCAGCAATGGGTTTTTTGTTTTGATTATAGACCAAAGAAAAAATCTTAGTATTAGTATATGTATCCTTTAATTGAAGGCGAACCCACTCTCAAAGTTCGGTAATTCATTCTGCCCAAGCCAATATAATTCATCTCAGAAAAAACAACCTTGTCTCCTCTCACTTCTTCCACATAACCTACGTGGCCGTAATATCTATTTCCGCTGAGAGAAATCACTGCTCCCACTTGAGGAATACAGTAACTTCCTTTGCAAACAGCATAACCTGACCTGATAGCATTATCTAGCCAATTTTTGGCATGGCTCCAAGCTGGAATGGCTCTTTTTTGAGCTACCCACCAGGTACATTGGCCCCAAGGAAAAGCGTGAGATTGACCATAAAAGTTATTGGTAGACAGCCGAGAGGAAACTGTTGGCGTTTGAACGATTGAAACTGAAGAAAGTTTACCATCAGGAACAATTAAAACTTCATTGACCAGAATATCTCCATCGCCAGCCAGATCATTAAAGGAAATGATTTTTTCGGAATCGGTCTTGTATTTTTCAGCAACGCTGCCCACCGTATCTCCTTCTTTAACCAAATGCATTACCCCGGAGACCGGCAAAATAAGAAGCTTCTGGCCGGGCTGGATGATTAGTTTTTTTAAGTCGTTAGCCCAAAAAATAGTATCGAGAGAAACATTGAAACGGGAAGCAATAGCCCATAAACTGTCTCCCTCTTCCACAACATACTCAGTGATTTCCCTTCTCTCTTCAATGTTTCCTTCGCCCATCCACATTCCTAAAACCTGAGGGGTAATGGTTACTGGCGGAGAAACAGCTCTTAAACTAGAATTCTCAATAAAAAGAAAATCTGGTGATTCTGGTGAGAATTTTTTAGCCGGACCAACAAAAGGACCTTGGGAGAAATTTTCGCTTAACAAGGAAAAAAGCCCTTGAGAATTTAGGGCCGTGGAGGATAGGCCAGAACTCAATGAAATTACACCAAATAAAACAGCTGCCGTTATTCCTAGACAAAGTAAGGGGTCTCTTAAAGATCCCTTGATTTTTTTCAGATATTTTTCCTTTATCCTAAAATAGGGGGACATGAGTACCTTCTTTGATTCTCTAAAACCGCCCGAAAAAAGTCAAGCTCTTTTTCCACAGGGCTAAGGAAAAATGTTAAGATAATTTAATGCGGAATCTAATCAAAAAGTACCAGATTCGTCCGTTAAAAAGGCTGGGGCAGAATTTTTTAATAGACAAAGGAGCGATTAAAAAAATTATCAGAGCAGCTAATTTAGGACCAAAAGATATAGTCTTGGAAATTGGACCAGGTCTGGGGGCTTTGACCCAAGAATTGGCCAAAAAAGCAAAAAGAGTAATCGCCGTAGAGAAAGACAGAAGAATGGTTGAAATCCTCAAGGAAACCTTGAAGGATTTTAAAAATATAGAAATTATCCAAGGAGACATATTAAAAATTTTCAATTCTCAATTTTCAATTTTCAATTATAAAATAGTCGGTAATTTGCCGTTTTATTTAACGGCGCCGGTGATCAGGAAGTTCCTAGAAGATGAAAAGCCGCCGAAAGTGATGGTTTTGGTTGTTCAAAAAGAGGTGGGGCAAAGGATTGTGACTCAACCTCCGGATATGAACCTCTTGGCGGTTTCAGTTCAGTTTTATGCTAAACCAGAAATTGTATCTTATATCTCAAAAAAGTCTTTCTGGCCCCAACCCAAAGTAGATTCCGCCATAATAAAAATAGTTTCGCGTCAGTTACGTAAGCATAGCGAAGCGTTAAGAAGAGAACGAAGTTCTCTTCGACTTCGCGTTCCAGTTTCGCGTCAGTTTCGCGAACGATTCTTTAGAATCGTCAGGGCGGGATTTTCTCAGCCGAGAAAGCAGCTGATTAATAATTTGTCAAAAGGATTAAAGATTGAGCGAGAAAGAGTAAAAAGTTGGCTTCTGAAAAACAATATTCAACCTACCCAACGGGCAGAAACCTTAAACATTCAGGAGTGGATATCTCTGGTAAAAAGTTTGATATAAATTTTCTAATAATATACAATGAAATAATCTATATTGTAAAATAGAGGCAATGAAAGGCAACATTAAAAATTTCTTCCTTAAATTTTCCAGGTTAAAGAAACCAGCAGTTTTGGCTGCTGTTTTCTTTTCCATATTTTTAGGATTAACTTTTCCTTTTTATTCAGCTCACGCTTTTGTTCAGTTAATTGGAATGTGGGTGGCTGCCTGCGTGATTTCTCTAGTCATGCAGTTGGTCTTAGCTGTTTCTACTCTGATTTTACTGATTGCTGGCCTGCTTTTGGGTTGGGTTTTAAGCCCTTATTTCATTGATATTCCTTATACCGCCATGATTCACCAGGGCATCCCTACTATTGTTGGGATTGGCTGGCCGATAGTCAGAGATTTTGCCAATATGTTCTTTATTATCATCCTGGTAGTAATTGGTTTAGCCACTGCTTTAAGGATTAGCGAATATCAAGCCAAAAAAGCCCTACCCAAGTTAGTTATTATTGCTCTCTTAATCAACTTTACTCCGGTCTTTTGCGGCTTGATTATTGATGCCTCTAATATTTTTATGAACTTCTTCTTAGAAGAATTAACCGGGCTCCGGCTTATCCAGAATCAATTTTCGGCCCAGGGTTCTTTGATATTACAATCTTTAACTGGCTGCATAAATCCGCTTAATGCTCTTTCAGCTTTAGCTAAAACTTTGGTGATGATTATTTTCAATTTGGTGGCAGCTTTCATTTTCTTTATGTTCTCCCTCCTTTTTGTCATGCGCTACATTATGATTTGGATGCTGGTTATCCTCTCGCCTTTTGCTTTCTTCACTTTGCTTTTGGCTCCTAGCACCAGAAAAACTTTATCCTTGGGTCTTTTGGATTGGGATGAGTGGTGGCATAATTTTATTCAGTGGTGCATCATCGGCATTACTGGAGCTTTCTTTCTTTATTTGGGAGAGCAAATAATGGTCATCTTTACCAAAGAAACTTTTACCTTGGCTCCAATTGCTGGTGGCGGTGGAGGGTGGCTGACTATGGACTTTGTTGAATTCTTTGGCGAGATTCTCCAATATTTAGTAGTTTTGGCTTTCTTAATTGTAGGCTTTTTCTCAGCTACTTCCACCTCAGCTATGGGCGCTGGTTTTATTACTGGCTGGTTTAAACAGAAAGGAACTGGCATAGCTAAAGGAGCTGGAAGAATAGCTGGGGGATTGGCTAAAGTGGGAGCTACTGCTGTAGGGTTAAGAGCTCTAGGCAAACCAGCAGAAGCTTTAGCCAGAAGAATGGAAGCGGTAAAAGCCCCTGGTCTTTTACGACCGGCTGCCGCTATGATTCGAATGGCTGGTTCTCAGCTAGAAAGAGCACCAGCCGCCCTAAAAGAACGAATGGGGGCTTGGATCGGTCAAGCTGAGGGATCTCTTGATGGCAAATCAGCTAAAGCTCAGGCAGCTGAGTTTGCTGAAGGCTGGACGAGAGCTCAATCGACCGGAATTGGCTGGGATAAAGCAATTGGCGCTTTAAGAGCGGCAATCAAAAATGGTAACCTTGGTGATGTCGGCGATTACCTGAAAGAAAAAGGAATAATCCAGGCGTCAGAGAAGGACATACTTAAAAAAATAGAAGAAAAAGAGGGAGAGGGCATAACAATAACAAGAGAAGGGGCTAAAAAAGAAATAGAGAATGAGCAAATGAAAGACATAGTCCAAAGGGCTGGCATTGAAGCTGCTAAATACGGTAAACAAAAAGAAATTCTCCAAACGGGCTACTTTAAAGATAAAGATATAGAAAAATTGATAAAAGACGCTAAATTAACCCCGGCTGACTTAGAAGCTTATGGTTTAACGGTTTCTGCGGCAGATAAAGCAAGGTTTGCCGAAACTAAAGTTGGAAGAGAAAATCCTATTTATACGAAGATAATGTCGAAACTAAGAAGGGATCAGGTGGGCAACGTTGCCAAGCCCATTGCCTTGAGAGATGAAGACTTCAAAGAAGTTTTACATAAATTCGGAAGCGGCGCCCAAATGGGCGGATTGATAGACATTCACGGGAGAGAAGCTCTTGACAGCATCCATGAAGAAATACTTGCCCATTTATTAGCTGATCCCGACTGGTACGAAAAAAATGCTTCTCAGCTAGATAGATTTCTAAAAAGCACTGGTGCCCAGTCATTAGGGATTGGGACAGACAGAGACTTAAGAGAAAGAGTAAGAAGAAGAGACAGAGATCTGGAAACAATAAGAAATGCTGACTCAATTAGATATGAGGCAATTGAGAGACGGGCGGCGCAATTACAACCAGTCAGAATCGCAGAGGAAGAGGAATTGGAAGGACTGACTCTCGAAGAAGTGGAGGCGAGGAAAGAAGAGTTTGCCAAGCCGGAATTTTCCTCAGCCCTGGAAAGAAGAATAAGAGAATCGCAAGAAAAAAGTGAAGGAATTAATGCTGAATTAGAACCGCTCCAAACTCGACAAAGCGAGCTCCGGGCTAAAGGCCCTCAACTGACCGGTGAAGAAATGGGAGAATTAAGCAATCTTTCGGCCCGGATCACTACTTTGACAGACGAAAAGGAAGGGTTACGAACAGCAATAAATAGCTTGCAAAGAAAAAGAGGAATCCTTAGAGAAGAACTAGGAAGATTAGAAGAGGAGAAAGACTTAATCAAAAGAGCCGAAGAGGTTATTTTAGAGAAGCCGCGGGGCAGGGTTTCAGCAGAAGAAAAAGAATTAAGAAAGATTTACCAGGAAGTTAAGGAAAGCTTGACAGTGGCAGAGAAAGAAATAAAGGGAGTCATGACTGATATTGAAAAAACTAGAAGAAAGTTGGAAGGGGAAAGAAATGAAAGTAAACGGG
>ASKX01000014.1 GCA_000398025.1 Candidatus Paceibacter normanii SCGC AAA255-P19
CTCTAACCTTTTTCCGGATAAACTCAAGAATAATGCTCGTTACCTTTTCGCAATCGATAATCATCTTTTCCATCAGACCTTTCTGACTGGTCATTCCGTTCACCTCCTTCAGGGTTTCTGTGTATTCGGTTTTAGGCCGAGAGAAAATCTCTCGGGAACTATTTACCTGTTTTCAGTATACCGTGAGTAAAGTATTTTGTCAAGAATTTTTGACAAAATTTATTTCCAAGCCAGATTTCCTTCATTTTTAAAGCTAAAACCTTAACCAGTCCTTGTAAAATAATTCCCGACATTTGACTTAAGATAAACAATGACTTATTATAAGATTATGGATAATTGGCCAATAGAATTGGAATTAAGGAAGCTGGGTTTAACCGAAAAAGAGGCCCGAGTTTATTTGGCTGGTTTAGAGCTGGGGCCAAGTTCAGTTCAGGAGATTGCCAAGATAGCCAAAATTGCTAGGCCAACAACTTATGAGATTATAAAGAATTTAGAGAAAAAGGGATTGCTTGCTGAAACAAAACAAAAGAAAAAGAGATTTTTTGTTGCCCAGTCGCCAGAGAGAATTTTAGGCCTACTGAGAATTCAAAAACGAGAGATTGAGGAAAAAGAAAGAGAGTTTATTAGAATTATTGCGGCTCTGGAAGCTAAATATTCCAAAGAAAAAGAAGGAATAAAAATATATAAAGGAAAAGAGGGTCTGAGGGCTTTAGTAGAAATTATTTCTTTTTCTTCAACGCCAGAGATATTCATTATTAATCCTAAACTCATCCCTCTTAAGTTAAAGGAGAGAGAAAAGACTTACAGGACGATTAAAAAAAGATTGGGTAAGGTTACAGTTAAAGAAGTCAATACTAAGCTTAAGGGAAGTTTAATTATTTTCGATAAAGCTATTTTCTTCCCTTTCAAAAAACAAGAGGGTTTCTTAATTGATTAATTTTGCAAATCAATACGTAAAAACTCCGCCTCTGAAAGCGGAGTTTTTAGATTCAACTTTGAATTTTGAAAACTACATTCCGGGAGTTTCGGGCGGAGGTGGTGGTGGTTGATAAGGTGGTGGAGGCGTTGGGGGACCTTCCGGCCTCTTTGGCAAGCTGGGGCCTCCCTTCTTTTTGCTCATTAAATACCAAACTATCAATCCCACTACCACAACGGCTATAATTATCCAAAGAAGAGTCATATTTTATTTATTTAAATGGCTAATGACTAATGGCGAATGTCTAAATCGACCTTGAAAAAATAACCTCTTAATTTATTTTCTTTTTTTTACTTCTTTCTGTCAAGTGGATAGCTAATTTATAAATATCGCCAGCTCCCATAATTATTACCACTTCCCCTCCCTGAAGATTCTGCTTTAAGTAATCTATGATTTTATCCTTGGGTAAATAAATTGCCCAGCTTTTATTTATTTTTTTAACTAATTTCTCTGAGCTTACTTTCTCTTTTATCTTTTTTTCTTCCCGACCGGCCACGTCGTAAATATCGGTAATAATTAACTTATCTAGTGGAGCCTCTTTGAAAACTTTAACAAAATCTTTGAAGAGATAAAAAGTTCTTTGATATTGATGAGGTTGATAAACGCACCAAATTTCTTTTCTGGGATATTTTTCCCGAGTCGCGATTAGAGTTGCTTTAATTTCCGTAGGATGATGGCCATAGTCGCTAATAATCGGAGTCCCGATCTCCGATTTTTTAATTTCGAAGCGGCGCCAGGAACCTCGATATTCAGACAGGACATTGAAGATTGTCCCATCTTTTATTCCTAATGTCTTACCTACAGTTAGGGCAGCTAAGGCATTATAAACATTATGTTCTCCTGGTACCTTCAAAATCTTCCTCAATTTTTCAGTTGCTTTTTGTTCTAAAGAAAATTTTTGGATTCTATGCCTAACATTTAATATCTTTTCAATGTTCTTATCGTCTCCATTTACTATTAATACTCCTCCTTTTTGTAAATGCCCAATATATTCTTTATAAGTTTTTAGAACATTTCTTAAGTTTTTATAATAGTCAAGGTGTTCAGCCTCAATGTTGGTTAAAACAATGATTTTGGGCCAATAATTTAAAAAAGAAGCCTGCCACTCATCTGCCTCAATGACCAGGTATTTGCTTTTTCCTACCCGGCAATTGCTGTTTCCAAACTCTTTTAGCTTGGTTCCCACAATTACCGTTGGGTCGAGGTTGGCCTTAGTTAACAACAACCCAATCATGCCGGCTGTAGTGCTTTTTCCGTGAGTGCCCGAAACAGCAATGGTAAAATATTGTTTAGTCAAATCTCCTAGGACTTCAGGATAACTTAAAGCATTTATCCCACACCCCTTTGCTTTTAATAATTCTTGATTGCTCGGTTTTACAGCCGGACTGTAAATGACCAAATCAGCATCTTTAGAAAGGTTCTTAGTTTTGTGTTTTCCAATATAAATTTTTACCCCTAATTTTTTAAGAGCATCAGTAATTTCTGAAGCAACTAAATCAGAGCCAGTTACCTGATGGCCCTTCTTGATGTAGTACTTAGCAAGGGCTGATACGCCGATACCGCCAATACCAATAAAATGAACATTTAGCTTTTTAGCAAACATGATTCTAACACGCTGTATTCTGGACCGCCTCGTTTTAATTGGCTTTCCATTACTTCAATAGAATTTACTTCAAAGCTAAGATTTATTTCTTCATTTACTTCTGGCCTTTCCTCAGGTTCAATTTGCCTGAACTCCCAGGCCCTAATTCTACCCAGAGTTATATGAGGAGTATAAGGTCGGTCCTCGGCTTTCCTAAAGCTGCTATTTGGCGAGAATAAAAGAGAGCTTTCCAAGTCACTTTGTATTTTCCCCAATTCTTCAGATTTTTCTCCTTCCAACCAAACCATCCTTGGTGGAAGTTTCTTTGGAGGGCCGTAGCAAATTCTTTTTAAGTTGATAGAAAACGAGGGATGTTTAGAAGTAGTCTCGCTAACAATCTTACAGGTTTCAACAATTTCTTCATCGGTAAGATAGCCAAGGAAAATTAGAGTAATGTGTAAATTATCTTTTTTAACCCATCTCACCGGTAATCCCGGCCACATTGACTGATAAGAGCTGAGCTGCGTTTTAATATCCTCTGGTAAGTTGACAGCAATAAAAATCCTGTGCCTCATAGTTGAATTTTAGCATAAAAATCGCTAAAATTAAAGAGCGAGCTTCTGCCGCTGCTGCGCAGAAGCGAAGCTAAAGATGAAGGCAAACCCCGAAAGGGGCAAACTTCATCGCACTATGAAAAGCGCCTATTTGTATAAAAAATTAGAAAACCAGAAAGTTCAATGTCAAAATTGCGCTCATTACTGTACTATCTCGCCTGGTAAAAGAGGAGTTTGTGGCGTAAGAGAAAGCCAAAACGGGAAACTGCTTGCTTTAAATTACGGCAAAATCATTGCTTTGCACATTGACCCGATTGAAAAAAAGCCCCTTTATCATTTTTTGCCCGGAACCTATTCTCTATCCATCGCCACAGTCGGCTGCAACTTCAAATGCAAGAGTTGTCAAAATTGGGATATTTCCCAAGCGCCCCAATTAACTGGCCAGGTTGGGGGCGAGGAAATTTCACCAGAAGAAATCGTTAGGACCACTTTAAAAAACAATTTGCCCAGCATTTCTTATACCTACACGGAACCGGCGGTATTCAGCGAATTTGCTTTAGACACAATGAAATTAGCTAGAAAGGAAGGAATAAAAAATATCTGGGTGACTAATGGATTTTGGTCGAAAGAATTGTTTGATTTAGTTTCTCCTTATTTGGACGCCGCCAATGTTGACTTAAAAAGTTTTACTGATGAGTTTTACATTAAATATTGCTCAGGTAGATTGCAGCCAGTTTTAGATACTTTAAAGAGATTAAAAAAGAAAAAAATCTGGGTAGAGATTACTACTTTAGTTATCCCTACGCTTAATGACAAAGAAGAAAATTTTAAAAATATTGCTAACTTTATTAAAAAAGAGTTAGGGCCAGAGGTACCTTGGCACGTTACTCAATTTTCTGGAGCAATTTCCTGGCAGCTTCAAAGCTTGCCCAACACGCCGTTGGAAACCCTTAAAAAAGCTTATAAAATCGGTAAAGAAGCTGGGTTAAAATATGTTCATATTGGTAATGTGTTTGGCTTAAATACAGAATAAAAACATGTTATCTTTTGCCGCTATTTCTCCCCATCCGCCAATTTTACTTCCTTCGGTTGGTTCAGAAAAAGACAGAGCTCAGGTAAAAAACACAATCAACGCCCTTGAGAGTTTAGGAGAGAAATTGTGCGAAGCTAAGCCTAGCACAATTATTATTTCCTCTCCTCATCCTGACTGGGGGTTTGAGGTGCCCTTATACTTTTTAGCCAAGGACTTTCGAGGAAAAATCGAGACCCATCTAGTAAGATTGGAATCGCCTGAATATTACTTCGAAGAGGGCAAGAAGCTTTATAGTTTAAAAATTAAAAATTGGAAATTAAAAATTGCCCTCATCGCCAGTGGCGACTTATCGCACTGTTTGAGGGCGGATGGCCCTTACGGATTTAATCCCGATGGCCCCAAGTTTGACAAAGAATTAATAGAAAGTTTAAAGAAAAAAGATATTGAAAATATTTTAAAATTAGACGATAAATATCCTGAAGCTGGCGAATGCGGTCTAAGGCCTTTCTGTTTTATTTTGGGAATCTTGGAGGCATCAGGTATAAAATATCAGCCAGAAATTTTGTCTTACGAATTCCCCTTTGGCGTCGGCTATCTGGTAGCTAATTTCGATATATGAAGTTTACAATAAAAGGGCTTTTAAAAGAGAATGTTTACAACTTGACGAGAAGGATTGGGTATTATTTTAAAAGGAAAGATGAAGAAAAAGGAGAGTTGATTTTTGTTCGACCGCCAAAAGGGTTCCCGAGATTTCATCTTTATTTAAAAACAAAAGGCAACAATCTGATTTTTGACCTCCACTTGGATCAAAAAAAGCCAGTTTACAAAGGCGCCACCGCCCACGCTGCTGAATACGAAGGCAAGGTAGTTGAAAAAGAAGCAAAAAGAATCAAACAAATATTGCAACAATAATAAAAATGGAAAAAAACAATATCACATTAATTGGGATGCCTGGATCAGGAAAAACTACGTTAGGTAAATTGTTAGCAAAAAAACTTAACTTTAATTTCATTGATTATGACAAACATATAGCAAAGCAAGAAAAAATGAGTGCTCAGCAAATTGTAGATACTAAAGGAGATGGAGCTTTTCTCAAGATTGAGGAAGAGCGAATCTTAGAAACGCTCCCCCTTAAAAAACATATCATTTCTCCTGGAGGAAGCGTTGTTTATTCGGAAAGACTGATGAATATCCTTAAAAATTCATCACTCATCATATTTTTAGATCTTCCCCTTGGAATTATAGAAAAACGGCTTACAGATAGAGCAAGAAGAGGTATAGTTGGACTTAAATCAAAATCCATCAAAGAACTATATGAAGAAAGAGCGCCTCTTTATAAAAAATATGCAGACATTACAATAAATTGTTTCAAAAAATTTAACAATGAAATCATTGAAGAAATTACTCAAAAACTAAATGATCAAATATCATAGTACCAACCATAATTCAGAATCAGTTAACTTCAAAGAAGCATTATTGAAAGGCCAGGCACCTGACAAGGGTTTATATATGCCCGATTTTATTCCTCAACTATCCCTTAGCCAAATCGCTTCGATGAAGGGTCTCCCCTACTGGGAAGTTGCTTTTAGGGCGACCAATGAATTCTTAAAAGACGAAATACCAGAAAATGAACTAAAAAGAATAACCAAGGAGGCCTATAATTTCGAGATTCCCTTAGAAAATGTTTTCGATAAGGTTTTTCTTATGCGCTTAGACCAGGGGCCAACTGCTTCCTTCAAAGATTTCGCTGCCAGAATGATGGCCAAACTCATGGAATATCTCATCAGGCAGGAAAAAAGAAACCTGCTTATTTTAGTGGCCACTTCTGGTGACACGGGCAGCGCTGTGGCTAATGCTTTTTTAGGTTTGGAAAATATAAAAATGGTTGTCCTTTTTCCTTCAAAAGAAGTCAGTGAAAGGCAAAGAAAGCAAATGACCACTTTAGGAGAAAACATTACTGCTTTAGCCGTGGATGGTAAATTTGATGATTGTCAGGCCATGGTCAAGCAGGCCTTTGCCGATCCAGGATTGAGTCATTTAAATTTGTCATCGGCCAATTCTATTAATTTTGGCAGGTTGTTGCCTCAAGCGGCTTATTATTTTTCAGCTTTCTCTAAATTAGTTAAAGAGAGAGAAGAAGTCGTTTTCTCTGTTCCTTCGGGCAACTTTGGCAATCTTATGGGTGGCCTGATTGCTAAAAAGATGGGATTGCCGGTTTCCAAATTTATCGCCGCGGTAAATGAAAATGATGAATTCCCTAGATTTTTAGAAACCGGCCAATATCAATCTATAAAGCCTTCAAAGAACTGTCTATCTAACGCTATGAATGTTGGTCACCCAAGCAATTTAGCCAGGTTAATAGATTTATACGGTGGTCAGATGGATGAAAAGGGTAAAATTAATAAAATGCCAGATATAAATGCGATAAAAAAAGATATATTTTCAGTCAGTATTTCTGACGAGGAAACTAGAACAACAATAAAAAATGTTTATCAAAAATATGGAACAATTTTAGAGCCACATGGAGCAGTTGGTTTTGCTGGCTTGGAAAGATTTTTATCTCAAGCAAAAATCTCTTCAACAGCTATTTCTTTAGAAACGGCTCATCCAGGAAAATTTCCTGAGGAGATAAAGAAGGCCTTAAATCTTGAGCCAGAAATTCCAGAAAGTATGAAGGGATTGGAGAGTAAAAAAGAAATATTTAAAGTTATTTCCCCAGATTACAAAGAATTCAAACAATTTCTATTATAAAAATGATAAAATTGTTAATTGCGACAACTAATCCTGGGAAATTGAGAGAGTACAAAGAATTGTTAAAGGGCTTGGCATTGAAGCTGGTTTCTCCAAAAGATCTAAGGATTAAAAAGAAACCAAAAGAGGGCGGTAAAACCTTTCAGGAAAACGCCATCAAAAAAGCTAAGTTTTATTCCAAGATGACTGGACTAGTAGCTTTAGCTGATGACAGCGGTTTGGAGATTGACTATTTAAAGGGCGAACCGGGAGTAAAATCAAGGAGATGGCCAGGAAAAGAAGCTAGCGACCAAGAATTAATAGATTATACTTTAAAGAAACTCAAAGGAGTCCCCTGGAGCAAGAGAGGGGCACAGTTTAGAGTTGTTTTGGCCTTGGCAATTCCTGGTAAAAAAGTTTTAACTTTTGAAGGAAAAAAAAGAGGAATCATTCTTGTAAAACCACGAGGAAAGCTTATTCCCGGCTATCCATTTCGCTCAATTTTTTATTTACCAAAATATGGGAAGTCATTTAATGAAATAAGTTTTAAAGAAGAAATAAAAATCGGCCACCGCAGAAAACCAATAAAGAAAATGATTAAATTTTTAAGATCAAGAAAGCTAATTTAAATATGAAAAATAAAAAAGCAAAATTGGTTTTGGCGTCGGCGTCACCGAGGAGGACGGAACTGCTTAAAATGCTGGGGTGTAAATTCCAGGTTATTCCCAGTAAAAATGAGGAGAAAATTAATCCTCGGCTATCCCCCATTCAGAACGCAAAAGAACTTTCCCTTGGTAAAGCTTTAAAGGTGGCTTCTGAAATTTCTCAAGGAATTGTTATTGCGGCTGATACAATAGTATTGTTCGGTAAAAGAATTTTAGGAAAACCTAAAAATAAAAAGGAAGCGCGAGAAATGCTGAAAAAATTAAGCGGAAAAGAACATCAAGTTATTACTGGTCTGGCTGTGGTTGACGTAAAAACAAAAAAGACTCTCCAAGATGCCGTAGTCACTAAAGTAAAATTTCGCAAACTTAGCAACGATTTAATTAACAAATACGTTGCCAGTGGCGAATGTTTAGATAAAGCCGGAGCTTACGGCATTCAAGGAAAAGCTGCTTTATTGATAGAGTCAATCCAGGGTGATTATTTTAATGTCGTCGGCCTTCCTTTAAATATCCTAAATCAACTTTTAGAAAAATTCGGAGTAAGTTTAATTTAAAATATGTATCAAAAATACAGTAAAGGGGTTTTCTTGTATCTGCCCAGGTACAGGAAAAACTTAAAAGAGGAAATAAAGTTTATTAACTCTTTACCGGGAGTAAATCATGTTGAAGTTTGGATTGAGGAAAGTTTAACTCTCGCTGAGCTAAAAGCTTTAAAATCTTCTCTTAAAAAATATGAAATAATTATTCATGCTCCCTGGATTCATTTAAGTTTAATTTCCCCTCACCCAGAAATTAGGGAAAACACGGTTAAATTATACCTTCAAACCTTAAAAGCTGCCGATGCCTTAAGGGCAAAATTAGTTACCTTTCATTGTGGCGGTACTACTATATTTATGCCCAAAAAGCGAGCAGCGGAGATATTTATTCAAAATTTTAAGAAAATCAAAAAACAATATAAAAGTAAGATTGCTTTCACAATTGAAAATGTTTCTGCCAAAAGAAGAGGTCCTCAGGTTTCCTATCCTGACCTTCCAGATTTAATCTATCTCAAAAAGAAACTTCCTTGGCTTAATTTCACTTTAGACATAGGGCATGTTTTTGAAAGCGGCAAAAACTTAAATACTATTTCTAGGTTTATAAAAAAATATAAAAATTCAATTTTAGATATTCATCTTCATGACGCAACTCTGGAAGGAAAAGCCCATTTAGCTTTAGGCAAAGGAGATCTGGATTTAAATAAATTTTTTCAAATATTGAATAAAGTCGGCTACACGGGTTACGTTTCCTTGGAAACAATATCTAGAGAAGACACTAAAAAATCTTGGCAGAAAATCCAAGGAAGTCAGGGTTATTGACAAGGGTGTGGCCCGGGAGGTATAATAGTTATCATCAAGCGGTAAATATATGCTCGATGAATTAAAATTCATCTCACCTCTCGTAAATAATTAATTATTTACTTCGATGAAAGACTATTCGCATAAAGAAGTAGTTAAAAAAGTAGAAAAAACAGTTGAAGCAGCTTGTAAAAAGCAATCAAATATCTATGGCTACGATGCCTGGAAACACCACATTCTGCCGGTAGTAAAGTATTCTAAAATGCTAGCTAAGAAATTAGGAGCTGATGAGAAAGTAGTAGAGTTAGCCGCTTTATTGCACGACTACGGTGCTATCAACGGCGATCCAGATGAACATCATATTTCTGGGGTCAGAGAGGCAGAAAAAATCCTTAAGAAACTTAATTATCCCCAAGGAAAAATTGAAGAAATTAAACACTGTATTTATGCTCATCGGGGAAGCCGACCGATAAAAAGAGAAACTATTGAGGCAGAAATTATAGCCAGTGCCGACGCCATGGCTCATTTTGAAGATATCCCCTCACTCTTTTATTTAGTTTTCACCAAACATAAATTAGACATTGAAGAAGGCGTAGAATCTTTAAGGAGCAAATTAGAAAGAGACTGGAAAAAGCTGATGCCCCAGGCCAGAGAGATGATTGAAGCAAAATACGAAACCATCAAGCGAGTCCTGAAGTAATACATGAACCCTTACATTTTTTTAGCAAAACAGACGGTTGAAAATTATACTAAAGAGAAGAAAATCAACCCCCTGCCAGACGGCTTACCAGAAGAATTTTCTAGCCGGAAAGCAGGGGCTTTTGTCACTATTATGAAAGATAATGAATTGCGAGGCTGTATTGGTACTTATCTTCCTACCAAAAAAAACATTGCTGAAGAAATTATTCAAAATGCTGTTGCTGCAGCCGCTGAGGATTACAGGTTTGAACCAATTTTTGAAGAAGAACTGCTTCAACTTTCCTATGTTGTTTATATCTTAAATGAACCAGAACTAGTTAGTGACTTAAGAGAGCTTGACCCTAAAAAATACGGAATTATCGTCAAAGCTCAAAGTTTCTCTCCAGCTTCTGACGCAATATTTAGCCCTTCTCCAGAGTTATCTCAAAAATCCGGACTGTTGCTTCCGGATTTGGAAGAAGTAGATACTGTTGAAAAACAAATTTCCATTGCCTGTCAAAAGGGCGGGATTAACCCCGCCCAGGAGCAAATTTTAATTTATAAGTTTAGCGTTGAGAAGCACCAATAGTCGATGAACTTTGTTCATCTTCACCCTTCGCTGACGCTCGGGTAATAAATTGTTCAACCATTTCTCTGGCTTTCTCGTCAGGAAATTGTTGGGGTGGATGCTTCATCAAATAAGCTGAGGCGGCAATCAAAGGGCCGTCTATTTTTTTATCCAAAGCCAGTTTGGCCAACCTGATAGCATCAATTACGCAACCAGCTGAATTTGGCGAGTCCTCAACTGAGAGCTTCAACTCTAATTCCACCGGTACATCGCCAAACTTTCTTCCTTCCAGCCGAATGAAGCAGATTTTGTTGTCTTTCAGCCAAGGAATATAATCTGAAGGCCCAATGTGTAAATCGTCGTAACTTAATCTTTGGGCAAGCTGAGATTCCACACTTTCCGTTTTAGAGACTTTCTTTGATTTTAATCTGGCTCTTTCTAACATATTCAAAAAATCAGTATTGCCGCCAAAGTTTAATTGGTAAGATTTATCTATCTTTACTCCCCTTTCAGAAAATAATCGGCTCAAAACCCGATGGACAATTGTGGCTCCCACCTGGCTCTTTATATCATCTCCGATAATGGGCAGGTTTTTCTTTTCGAATTTCTTTGCCCATTTTTCATCTGAGGCAATAAAAACTGGCATACAATTGATAAAAGCGCAGCCAGCTTCCAAAGCAGCTCTAGCGTAAAATTCTACTACTTTTTGGGAGCCCACTGGTAGATAATTAATCAGAATTTCAGCCCCAGATTTTTTTAATTCTTTGGCTACATTTACCGCTTTCTTTTTGGCAACAACAAATCTTCTTTCTTCGGGATATTCTTTTAGATGAGAAGCCAGGCCATCTGAAACCTGGCCCATTTTTACTTTTAAGCTTAAATTTGGTATTCTTGAATAAAAGATCTTAGTGCAGTTGGGCTGGGCAAAAATCGCCCGAGATAAATCCTTCCCCACTTTTCTCTTATCGATATCAAAAGCAGCTACCGGTAAAATATCAGAGATTTTGTAGCCCGCTATTTCAGGATGCATTAAGCCAGGAACGTCTCGCCTAACTTTTTGGTAGTAAAAAATCCCCTGAATTAAGCTAGAACAGCAATTCCCTACCCCGACAATAGCAATTTTTATGCTTCGGCGTTGCTCAGCATCCTGAGGACATTCGGCTGAGCTCAGTCGAAGCCCTTGTCGAAGAGTTGGTTTCACCATATTATACTATTTTACCGTGGTAAAATAGTATGTCAACTGTGGAAAAACATGTTGCCCATTGAACGCCTTCAAAAATCAAACACTAAAGAGAATCTCTGGCTTTATATTCTTTCTTTGACTAAAAAGGGGGAAATTTACGCTTGGGAAATCCCCTCTATAATTGAAAAAAAATTTCATTTTAAGCCAGGCAGAATTACTCCCTACCGAGTTCTTTACCGGTTAGAGAAAGTCGGATTTGTCAAAAGCAAAATGAAAGAGAGAAGAAGAGTTTATCAAGTTACAGAAAAAGGAAAAAAAGAATTAGAAAAAGGAAAAGATTTCCTAAAGGAAATATCAAAGAAACTATGAAGAAAAAAACCACCGAAAAGAAAAAAACAAAGAGGAAAAAGAAAGAACAACAAGAAACAATGATTCAGGAAATCGTTAATCATTATTTTTATACTAAAGGTCTATCTTTAGAGCAGATTAAAGATGATGCTAAAAAGAAAAAAATAATTTATTCCAGATATACCAGACCAGCCAAGCAACTTTTGGAATTAGCAGGTTCGGTCAAAAAAGCCAAAGAAGCCATTAATATTGTGGCTGAATGGGCCAAATCCCGCAAATTAGACTATACCATTGAAACCGTTTTTAAGAGATGGTTGGAATTAGGAAGATTGAAGCCAAAAGAGGTTATTAAAAAACCATACTATCAAGGAAACCCGATGGTCTGGTCAGAAATCAAAAAGAAATGGTATGTTATTGATGAAACCGGCAGTTGGTTGGAATTTGCTGGTAAAGAAGATGAGGTTGAATGGCGAATTATAAAATAGTCAATGAAAAATAAATTTTTCATTTCCAACTTCGTTTTTTATTCTAAAAAACTCGTTGAATGGCGAATTATAAAATAATATGGAACTAAAAATTGTATTCATGGGCACCCCAGAATTTGGGGCCATTATTTTAGAGAAACTTATTAAGGGCGGATATAAGCCGCTTTTAGTTTTGACCGCTCTAGACAAACCAGTAGGCCGAAAGCAAACCATTACTCCCCCACCCGTTCCGGCAATAGCTACAATATTTTTTTCTGGAGAAATATAGCCAGCGTCAGCTGCCATCAAACTTACCTCCACTGCAACTTTCGTTCCTTCGGAAAATAATTTTAAAGCATCACACAATGTCATCAAAGGAAATACTCCGCCATATCTCTTATTCATCGCTCTTTCAACGCCACTTAAAGCTTGTACGCCTCTAACCGGAATTATTCCTTTCTCTTTAAATTTTGTTAGATTGCTTTCCCAAGCTTTTTTGTATTCTTCGTGGGTAGTGCCAGCGTGTAAGGTAACAGCAATCACTTCTAAATTAGGCGCTTTCTCTTTAGCTTTTAAAGCGGTCTTACCAGTATAAGTAGCTACCACGATTTGCTTAATATTGTTATCTTTAGCGTAATTTGTCGCCAACTCAACAGTTTTATCAGTATTTACTCTGCCCGGTGTCTTAAAATAAGTAATGTTTTTTGTTTCAAAATCCGCCATATGTTTATTATATCAAATTTAAGAAATACATTGGAGTAATTTTAGAATAGTCATGATCTTTAGCTTCATAAATCTTTAAAATTTCAAAAAACTTTTCTAGCCTTTTTTCTTCCTCGTCCCTATAGGGATAGTAATAAACTTTGTTAACATATTTTTTACACCAAAAATTCCAAACTATATCCAAAATTTTATTCAAATTCTCAGATTCAAAATTGAATTTATCTCCAACTCTAAGTTTTTCCAATATTTTTTGGGGTTCTGAAAATGTTCCCTTGTGATCTTCTGGATCATAACAAAAAATTTGAAGCTCGAAGACTAATTCTAACGCACTTCTATAATTAGGTTCCTTTTTTGAAAAATGTTCTAAAAGTTCATCGATTGTTTTGAATGGTTTTTCTCTTGGTACAGAAAAAAACCGCGTCATAAAGATTCCGTTTGGTTTTAATACCCTTTTAACTTCTAATAATAATTTATCTCTTTCTTCCCATTTGACATTTGATAAAACACAATCTCCCATAACAACATCAAAAGCATTATCCTCTAAAGAATTTTTAAGCCAGTCTTCATTAATTACAACTTCATTTGGATCTCTTACCTTCAAGATAAAATCCATGGCTAAAATCATTTCTTTATTTATATCTATACAAGTTGTTTTATAGCCAAGCTCAACTAACGCCTCTCTTATTTCGGGTGTTACTCCTAGAACTAACGCCTTCATTTCTTCGGTTCCTTTTATTTCTATTAGCCATTCCTTATATTTTTCAGCTTCATTTTCAGAAACACGACTAGGTGGAGTAAAATAAGTATTCCACATATTTGCAATTTGTTTCCACGGGGCTGAAGTTGTTTTTATTTCTTCTTTCATGGGTTTCTCAACCAGTTACCTATTATTTTTGCTAATTTGGCTTCAAAATCAACAAATCCATGCCCACTATTTTTTACTAATTTAATATCACAATTTTTTACATTTTCTCTCAGAATATTTAGTTTCTCCTCTGGCTTAGCTTGATAATTATCTTTAGAGCCAAACACTACTAATATTGGACAATTTACATCTTTAATTTCTCTTAATTCCCCTGAATAATCAAATATTCTTCCCGAAGCGCTTTTTGGGTCAGCAACGCTTAAGAACATTTTTGCATTCAATAGTTGATAAAACGCCATCCATTTGGGTACGGGGCTATTACTTTCACCTTTTTTGACCATTTGCTTGGCAATGGCTAATGATTTTCGGTATTTATTTTTAAGCATTATTTTAGTGAAAGCAACATCATCCACTGGCGCTAGTAATACCAAACTTTTTACTCTTCTATCTTTTGTTTTGTATTTGTAAAATGTAGCCTTCTGACAACCTAAACTATGGCCTTGTAGAATTATTTTTTTATACCCTTTCCTACTTAAAAAATCTATAGCAGCTTTTATATCAAAAATACAATCTTTAAATTCTTCTAAACTCCCTCCAATTCTTACATAGTCTACTTTTGATCTTTTCCTTTTAATGAAGTCGTTGATGATCCCAGCCCCTCGATTGTTAAAGGTTAAAAAGGCAAAACCTCTGGCAACAGCTTCTTTTGCCACGTAATCTATGAATTTATTTTCATAAAAATTTCCTACCCAACCGTGGATATGAATTAAAGCTTTAATAGTTTTTCTATCAGGTTCAAACAGTAGACTGTGTAATTCTAGACCATCTTTAGTTGCTATTCTTTGAAATGTTGTCGCCACAAAATTTAATTTGAAATTAGCCAGCTGGAGATGATTTTTGATAGTTGTTTCTGGTGCTTGCTGAAGCCATGGTCTGCTCCTTTGACAATTTTGTATTTAAATTCCGGCTTGTGTTTTTTCAAAATATCGACAAGCTTTGGAATGTTCCCCCAGCCATATTCATCTTTTTCTCCATAGACAACCAAAGCGGGCTTATTAATGGATTTGAAATGGCGGAAAAGTGATTTTTTAGAAAGCTTAAGATTTTTTATCTGTTCTAAAAAAGGAAAAACATTGTAATCTCCATTAGGATTGGCGATATCATAAAAGCTAATATAAGAAAATATCTCTTCTGGCAAAAGATCAGTAATAATTTCTTCCCCCTTTCCTTTTTTAATTTTTTCCTTAGATTCTTTTAACAACTTAAAGAATTTCTTTCTACCGAGCATATTATAGTAAATCCCAGTATCATCACCTCCGCTTAAGAGAATATACTTGGAAACTTTATTTTTGGGTTTGTAATAGTGGTAAACGCAAATTTTGTTTGCACCAGTGGATTCGCCAATGAGATAGAATTTGCGATAACCTAATTTTTCCAAATATTTTATTGCTCCATCTATATCTTTTAAACAATCTTTAATTCTCTCATAGGCCATACCAAAGCGCTTCCTTTTTTTCTTGCCTCTTTCTGCCACATCTAATTTTTTAATAAGGTGAGCGCCCCGGTTGTTGAAGAGAAGAAAAGAAATACCCTTCTTGCTTAAAGCTTTTGCCTGCTCATCTCGTTGGTCATCATGATAAAAAACAGATGTGCTACCGTTTCCGTGCAAATGAATTGCCACTTTTTTACTTCTTGGTGTTTCATATAACAATCCTGGCAAAATCGGCCCGTCCCCAGTCTTTATTTGAACTAATTTAGGTCTTAGTACATTGCTCATAGATTATATTCCCAGAAGGGCTGCCATTTGAAAGGCACGCTTAAGCAGTCCTCGATAGTTTTGCTGTCAGCTAAGGTGTCTAAACCATATTG
>ASKX01000015.1 GCA_000398025.1 Candidatus Paceibacter normanii SCGC AAA255-P19
ATATCCCAAACCTCAAAATTATCTGATTTGCTCAAATCTTTTAAGATTAAGCTTAAAAAAGCAGATTATTTTGATGAATATTTTAAATGCTTATTCATCCGAGCAGAAAAGACAGAAGAAATTATGGAAGTAAATAATGCCACTAGGAAACATCTTAATCTCAAACCTAACTCAGATTATATGCCTCATTTGAGTTTAATGTACGGAGATATTAGTTTAGAAACAAAAGAAAGAATTTTAGCTGACTTAGGAAGAGAATTTAATCTAAATTTTGAAGTAAAAAGTATTCATTTATTCTCCACTGACGGTAAAGTTAAAGACTGGTATAAAGTAAAAGAGTTTTCTCTAAAATAGCTCTTGTTATTTTCTAAGAATAGTGCTATAATTGAAATCTATGAAAGGGTTTATTTTGGCAGCGGGTACAGGAACCAGATTGTATCCTTTAACTCTGGAAATTCCCAAGCCCTTGCTACCAGTTAATAAAATTCCTATTCTTACTTATCTGATTGACCTTTTTCTAGACAATGGAGTTGATGACATTAAAATTGGCATCCAGCGGGCACATCTGGAGGATTTTTATAAATGGAAGGCAACCTATTATCCTGGCAAAAAAATTGAGTTAGTAGTAGAGTCCAAACCTTCCGGCACTTTCACGCCTATTGCTAAAAAAGTTGATTCAAAGTGGTTTTCTGAACCAATTGTGGTTTCTAATGGCGATGAGTTAAAAGAATTAAATCTTAAAGCCATGATTAACTGGCATAAAAGAAAACGAGGGGCGGTAGCCACAGTAGGCTTAGTTAAAGTAAAAGATCCTCATGTGTACGGTGTGGCTCGCTTAAATAAGGATAAAATTGTAGAATTCATTGAGAAGCCCAAAAAGCCACCTACTCCTTACATCAATTCTGGCCTCTACATAATGAACCCGGAAGTTAGAAAATATTATCCGGAAAATGCCAAGTTTGCCATGGTAGAAACTGACCTCTTCCCTCAATTAGCCAAAGAAGGCAAGCTTTTTGGCTACAAATACGAGGGGCGCTGGATGGACGTGGGAAACTTTGAGCGTTGGGAAAAAGCTATCAAAAATTGGAATCAACACTAATGAAAAAAACTGTGATTATTACTGGAGGTTGCGGTTTCATTGGAACCAATGTAGCTGATTTTCATCTCAAAAAGGGGGATAAGGTCGTTGTTTTTGATAATTTATCTCGGGCCGGAGCCAAGGAAAATTTAAAATGGCTGAAGAAACAAAAAGGTAAGTTTATTTTTGTTAAAGGAGATATCAGGAACGACAAAAAACTATTAGAAACCTTTAAAAAATACAAGTCCAATCAGGTTTATCACCTCGCGGCGCAAACCACGATGGTAACCTCGGTGACTAACCCCAGAGAGGACTTTGAAATCAATGCTTTGGGAAGTTTCAACGTTTTGGAAGCAATGAGAAAAACTAAAAGCAAAGCGGCAGCGGTTTATAGCAGCACCAATAAGGTGATGGGAGAATTACTCTATATCCCAATTGTTGAAAATAAAAAAAGATATGACTACAAAAACATTAAAGGAGTCAATGAGGGTTTCCCCTTAGATTTCCACGGACCTTACGGTTGCTCCAAAGGTTGTGGCGACCAATACTTTCTTGACTATGCTCGCATTTATGGTTTAAATACAGTTGTCTTTCGTCAATCGGGCATTTATGGACCTCATCAATTTGGCATTGAAGAACAGGGCTGGCTAGCTTGGTTCTGCAATGCCCTACTCTTTGGCAAACCAGTAACTCTTTTTGGCGACGGTAAACAAGTCAGAGATGTTTTGTATGTAAATGATTTGTTGCGAGCTTTTAATTTAGCCTTCAAAAATATTAAAAAAACTCGGGGCAAGGCCTACAACGTTGGCGGCGGTCCCAAATTTACTCTTTCTATCTGGGAACTATTTGAAATTTTAGAAAGAGTAGCTGGTAAAAAGTTCAACTATTCATTTGGCCCTTGGCGGCCCGGCGACCAGAAAGTTTATATTTCCGATGTTTCCCGAGCCAAAAAAGAGTTTGGCTGGTCCCCGACCGTTTCTCCCAAAGAAGGAGTTAAAAAGCTCTATAATTGGATTACTCAAAATCATCACCTCATTGAGCGAGCTGGCGTCTTTAAAAAATAACTCTTTTAGCGGACGTGGCGGAATTGGAATACGCGTACGGTTCAGAGCCGTATGCCGTAAGGCTTGTGGGTTCGAGTCCCACCGTCCGCACCATGAAAAAACAACCTAATTTAAGGATCATTCTCTTAGGCGGTCTAGGGGAAGTTGGTCGTAATATGATGCTTCTGGAATGGCAGGGGAAGATTTTGATTTGCGATATGGGTTTCCGTATGCCAGAAGAAGACATGCCCGGTATTGACTATATCGTGCCCAATATTAGTTATCTGAAAGATAAAAAGAAAAATATTCTAGGAGTTGTCTTTACTCACGGCCATTATGATCATATTGGTGCTGTCCCCTATTTAATGGAGAAGATTTGGCATCCCGGTTTGGAGATTTATGCTTCCCCTCTAACTCGAGGAATAATTTTGAAAAGACAGGGTGATTTTCCCAATCAGCCAAAGCTGGACATTGCCGAAGTTAGAGACGGTTCAAAAGTAAAATTAGGACCTTTCAGGGTTGAGTTTTTCCGGCAAAACCATAACATTCCCGACAATTTGGGTTTATTTATTGAAACCCCGATTGGCAATATCTTGCACACTTCCGACTTTAAGTTCGACCCCGCTCCAGTAAACGATTTGCCCACTAATTTTCAAAAACTTAAATCCTTTGGCAGAAGAAAGATTTTGCTCTTAATGTCTGACTCCACTGGCGCTGAAGAAAATAATCACTCCCTCTCAGAAAAGACCATTGAGAAGAACCTAGAAGAAATCTTTAAATATTCCTCGGGCCGAATTATTGCTGCCACCTTTGCCTCTTTAATCAACCGGATTCAGCAAATTATTACTCTTTCTGAAAAGTACGGCCGAAAGGTTTGCGTTGAGGGTTACTCTATGAAAACCAACGTAGAAATATCGAAAATCCTTGGCTATCTGAAAATAAAAAAGGGCACTTTAGTAAAAGCCAAAGAACTGGCTAATTATCCTGATGGCAAAGTTACTGTGCTCTGCACTGGAGCTCAAGGCGAGGGTTCGGCTATTTTAATGAAAATTGCCAGCCGAGAGCATCCTTTTATTCGTCTCAGAAAAGGAGATTCGGTTATTCTCTCTTCCTCGGTCATCCCCGGCAACGAAAGAACCGTCCAAATGTTGAAAGATGATATTCTGCGTCACGGAGTAAAAGTTTTCCATTATAAAATGATGGATATTCACGCTGGCGGCCATGCCCAACAAGACGAGCTAAGAGAAATGATTAAAATAATGAGACCGAAATTCTTTTTACCAATTCATGGTCAATACTCAATGTTGGCCGCTCACACCGAATTAGCCCGGGAAATGGGTCTTTCAGAAAGAAATGCTCTGATAGCAGAAAATGGTCAAATTATCAATTTGAATCCTAAAAAGATTTCTATTGAGAAACAAAAGGTGCCTTCGAATTATGTAATGGTAGACGGATTAGGAATTGGTGATGTAGGAGACGTTGTCCTGAGGGACAGACAGATGCTGGCCAAAGACGGAATGTTCGTCATTGTTACCGTAATTGACAAAACCACTGGCAAAGTAAAGGGTTCTCCTGATATAATATCTAGAGGATTCGTTTATCTCCGGGAATCTAAAGAATTACTCAGAGAAACCCGAAAAAAGGTAATTGAAATTGTTAATCGGACAACAGGTTCTGGGGGAGCTGTAAATTGGAGCTATGTTAAAGACGAAATCAGAAACAAAATTGGCCAATTCTTTTACACCAAAACCCAACGCCGCCCAATGATATTACCCGTCGTAATCGAAGTCTAATATGCGGATTTTTAGCGGCATTCAGCCAACTGGTATTATCCATATTGGAAATTATTTGGGAGCCCTAAATCAGTGGGTAGAACTTCAAGAAAAAAATGAGTGTATTTTTTGCATTGTTGACTTGCACGCCTTAACCGCTCCCTTTGATCCCAAAACCTTACAGGATTTAATTTTAGAGAAAGCCATTGTTTATTTAGCTTCAGGGATTGATCCAGAAAAATCCATAATTTTTGTTCAATCTCAGGTCAAAGAACATACAGAGCTAACTTGGCTGTTGAACACAGTTACTCCAGTGGGTGATTTAACTCGGATGACTCAATACAAAGAAAAATCCAAAAAATTTAAAGCCAACCTTAATGCTGGTCTCTTAAATTATCCCATTTTAATGGCAGCTGACATCTTGCTCTACCAAACTGACGTTGTTCCGGTGGGAGAAGACCAGGAGCAACACGTTGAACTAACCCGAACCATTGCCAGAAAATTTAATCAAAAATTTGGCCAGGTCTTCAAAGTCCCTGAAGTGAAACTTTCCAAATCCGGAGCTAGAATAATGAGTTTGCAGGAACCTGCAAAAAAGATGTCTAAAACCGACAAACCCGAAAGTTACCTCGGGCTGTTTGATGAACCAGAAGAAATAAAAGGAAAAATTATGAGAGCAGTCACTGATACCGGCAGAGTAATAAAATATAACCCCAAAGCTAAACCCGGCATATCCAATCTTTTGACTCTCTATTCGGCTTTTTCAGGAAAATCAATAAAAGAATTGGAGAAAAAATTTAAGAAGAAAGGGTACGCTGAATTTAAGAAATCTTTAGCCGAGCTCTTGGTAAGTTCTTTGGAGCCTTTCCGCCGAAAAAGAAAAGAGCTTCTGGCTAGAGAAGTTTATGTTCAAGAGATTTTGAAGCAAGGAGCTAAACGAGCTCAAGTTATTGCCCAATCTACCCTGGAAAATGCCAAGAAAAAAATGGGCCTAACCTAAAATTATTGATTTTATTTCTTTAACTTTTTTCTCCATTAATTTCTTGATTTTGGCCTCGACTACTAATCGCAGAACTGGCTCGGTATGAGAAGGTCTAACATTAAACCACCAGTCAGGAAAATCAACTCTCAAGCCGTCTATTTTTAGAACTTTCCCACCTTTACTAAATTTCTTTTCTAAGGTTTTCAAAACCTTTTTTTTGTCTTTTACTTTAAAATTAACCTCTCCTGAATGAAAATATCTTTGAAAAGGCTTCGCTAATTCAGAAATTTTCTTCTTGGATTGCGACATTTCTCCTAGAATTTTGAATAAGACAAAGAACGGCGCTTCTGAAAAATAATGCTCTCTTAGATAATAATGCCCTGAGGCCTCTCCGCCAAATAAAATATTATCTTTTCTCATTTTTCTCTTTATGTAAGAATGGCCAACCCTCCAAATTACTGGCCTCCCCCCACCCTCTTTAATCGCCTCGGAAATTATCTTGCTTCCTCTGACAGTGTAGATAAACTTCTCACCAGGATTTTCTTTGGCTAAAGTGCTGGCTAAAGCGGCAGTGATAATGTTGGGAGAGATAAATTTCCCTTGTTCGTCAAGAAAAACAATCCTATCTCCATCTCCATCAAAAGCCACTCCCAAGTCAGCCTTCTTTTTCAAAACTTCTTTTTGGAGTTGTTTCAAATTCTCTTTTTTTAAGCAATCTGGGGGGTGGTTAGGATAATTTCCATCAAGTCTTGGGAAAAGATGAGCTATTTTAAGCTTTGTTTTTTTGAAAATCTCGGGGATTATAATGCCAGATGAAGTATTTCCCGTGTCTATCACCACCCTTAAGGGCAACATTCTGGCAAAATCAAAACCTTTAAGATTAAATTTCACATATTCTTGCAGGATGCTTTTTTTAAATATTTTTCCTTTTGTTTTTGAAATTTTAAATTCTTCCTTAATTATCATTTTTTTAATCTTTTCCAAACCAGTTTGGGAATCAATCGGGATCGGCACTTCTTTCACTATTTTGAATCCGTTGTATTGAGGAGGATTATGACTGGCTGTAATCATTATTCCACCATCATCAAATTTATAGTGCTTGGAGGCGAAATAAAACATGGGGGCGGTGCAAACGCCGAGTGAAACTACGTTTGCTCCAGAGTCAATAATTCCCTGCGATAATCCTCTAAAGAGAGGAGGGGACGACAAACGGTTATCTTGGCCAACAACAATATCAATTTTCTTCACCTTCCTTCTCTGTTTAACCATTTTCGTAAAAGCCTGGCCAATTTTGTAAGCCACCTGTTCATTAACTTCCTCAGGATACTTTCCCCGAATATCATAACTCTTAAATATCTTTGAGTTGATGAAGCTTTCCCCTTTCAGGTTTACCTTTATCTTCATCTTCGCTCGGCTTTGCCTCTCTCGATAGTTGATTTTCATGCAATTTTATTGTAACATAGATTCATTATGAGTTCATTATTCGGAACAAGCGGAATAAGAGGCTCAGCTAAAGAGCTTTTTGCTAATCAATTTTGTTTTGATATTGGTCGGGCTTTCGCCAAATTTTTGGCCAAACATAAACAAAAGGGGGGGGTAGTCGTGGGAATGGATCCCAGAAAATCCAGCCCCAGGATAAAAAGGGCTTTTGTTACGGGTCTTCAAAAAGAGGGCTGTAAAGTTTCTGATCAAGGAATTGTCCCCGTTCCAGCAATAAATTATATTCTAATAGCCGACCCTTCTCTAGCTGGCAGTGCTATGATTACCGGGAGCCACATTCGTGCTGATTTTAACGGAATTAAGTTTTTTGCTTTCAAAGAAGAAATTTTGAAAAAACAGGAAAGAGAAATCGAAAAAATCTACAATAACATCAAAGAAAAAATTCTTTTCAAGTATCGAGTACCGCGACAGCGGTACGAAGATGAAGATGAGAACGAAGCTCTCATCGCTCCAGGGCCAATAAAGTTGAAGAAAGAAAATAAAGCTATCAAATTTTACCAAGAAATGCTCTTGAACCTGGCTAAACCTCCTTATCCTAAGTGGAAAGCAGTAATTGATTGCGGCAATGGCTGTCAATTAAAGGCAATGCCAAAAGTCCTTAAAAAGTTAGGACTAAAGATAAAAACTATAAATGAGAGTCTTCGGCCAGAAAAGTTTATCCCTCGAGACACCGAGACCGAGGAAGCGGTTAAAGACCTCCAACAAGAGATAAGAAAGACGAAAGCCGACTTTGGAATAGCTTTTGATATGGATGGCGACAGAGTGGTTTTTGTCGATGAAAACGGCAGATTTGTTCCCGGGGATTATACCGGAACTTTAATTGCCAAATATAGCTCTAGTTCAGTTATTGTTGCTCCAATTAACGCCTCGCAAGTATTAGAAAAAATAGGGAAAAAAATTATTAGAACAAAAGTTGGTTCTCCTTATGTGGTTGAAATAATGAAAAAGGATGGAGCTACTTTTGGCTTCGAAGCAAACGGGGGAGGTTTCTCAGCTGAAGTTATGATGAGTCGAGATGCTGGCTCTGTCACAATAAAAATTCTGAACCTATTAAAACAAAGTGGAAAAAGTTTAGGAGAATTGATAAACACCCTGCCCCAATTTTTTCTTTACCGCGAAAAACTTACCTGTCCCAGGGAATTAAATTCAACCATTCTTAAAGCAGCTAAGAAAAAAATTAAGGGAATTAAAACCGAAGAGGTTGACGGTCTGAAAATTTGGCTTAGTTCTTCTCGTTGGATTCTTTTTCGTCCTTCGGCTAATGCTCCAGAATTCCGAGTCTTTGCCGAAGCGAAAACCAAAAAAGAAGCCAAGGAGTTGGGTGAAAAAGGGATTAATTTTGTCAAATCGCTGATTAAGTAAATTATGTCTTTTTCAATAGGCATTGTGGGACTGCCCAATGTGGGCAAGTCCACCCTTTTTAAGGCCTTAACTAAAAACCCAGTTGACATTGCTGACTACCCTTTTACTACCATCCATCCTAATGTGGGAGTAGTTCAAGTACCAGACGAAAGATTAGAAAAAATTGCCGAGGTAATAAAGCCAGAGAAGATTACCCCAACAGTAATTGAATTTGTTGATATCGCCGGTTTAGTTAAAGGTGCTCATAAAGGCGAGGGCTTGGGCAACCAGTTTCTTTCTCATATTAGAAACTGCGACGCTATCGTTGAAGTGATAAAAGTTTTTGGCGGCCAAGCTAACATTGAAGATGATATTGAAACAATTAAAATCGAGTTTGAGCTGAAAGATTTGGAGGGCAAAGAAGAAGAAAATCTCTTGAGTAAAAAACCTATCATCCACTTAATAAATACTAATGGCAAAACCCAGTATTCCCCGCCAAAAATCGGGCATTTGGAAATGAACCTGAAAGACGAATTAGAAATGTCAGAGTTATCAGAGAGCGAGCTTAAAGAATTAGAAATGAAACCCCAGCTTGACCAACTAATCCTTGCCTGTTACAATATTCTTGACTTAATCACTTTTTATACAGTGACTGGCGGTAAAGAAACTCGGGCTTGGACTTTGAAGAAAGGTTCGAAGGCGCCGGAAGCTGGCGGCGTAGTTCACACCGATTTCCAAGAAAGATTTATTAAAGCTGAAGTTATTCTTTGGCAGAAACTGGCTGAAGCTGGAAGTTGGGCAAGATCCCGAGAATTAGGATGGCTAAAGCTGGCTGGCAAAGAGTATGTAGTTCAAGACGGCGACGTAATAGAGTTTAAAATCTAACTTTAATTTAACATGAAACCCTACGAACTTACTTGTTTAATTTCACCAGAATTATCTGAAGAAGAAATAATAACTCTCCAAGATAAAATTACTTCCTTTATTACCCGAGCGTCAGCGAAGGGTGAAGATGAACGAAGTTCATCGATTACCCGAGCGTCAGCGAAGGGTGAAGATGAACGAAGTTCATCGACTACCCAAGCGCAGCGAGAGGTGGAGAAGAACGAAAGTTCTTCGACCAGACAAGAAGAGGGGGTTTTAAATAGCTCCACTTCCCCGATTAAGAAATCTTTAGGTTCTTCAGTAAAAGGAAAGCTGTCTGCTTATCTGATTACTTTAAATTTTCAATTAAATCCAGAAAGGTTAGTTGGTTTTGAGAAAAAGTTAAAAGCTGAGGAGCAAATTCTCCGGTACTTACTCTCCATTAAGCCGCCGGTAAAGAAAGCGGTTTTCCTAAAGAAAAAATTGCCCAAAACAAAACCTTTAGAAAAAGGAAGAAAACACGAAGTAAAGGTCGAATTAAAAGAGATCGAGAAAAAACTAGAAGAAATTTTAGAAGATGAACCTAAATAAAGTTTTCTTAATCGGCCGCTTAGTGGTTGACCCAGAATTAAGAAGCACGTCCTCTGGCCAGCAAGTTTGTTCTTTCCGGTTGGCTACCAATCGAAATTGGACCGACAATTCCGGCCAAAAACAAGAAAAAGCTGAGTATCACAACGTTGTTTTGTGGAGAAAATTAGCTGAAATTGCTTCTCAGTATTTAACCAAAGGATCTTTAGTTTTAATTGAAGGCCGGCTCCAAACCAGAAGCTGGCAAGATACTTCGGGCAACAAAAGATTTAGAACGGAAATCTTAGCTGAAAGAATGCAGTTGGGCCCTCGGGCAGCTGGCAAGACCGTTCCCGGAAAACCCGAAGAAATACCGCCCCAAGAAGATATTCCCATCGTTGAAGAAGATATAGACGTAAAAGACCTGCCTTTTTAATTCCATGGGTTGTTATTTTTGCCAAAGAAATATTAAAGAAATTGATTATAGAGATACGGAGTTGCTCCGTCGTTTTATCTCAGGCTTAGGAAAAATCAAAGCAAAAAAAAGAACTGGAGTTTGTTCCAGTCATCAAAGAAAATTAGCTAAAGCAATTAAGCGAGCCCGCCATCTAGGCCTTCTCCCCACCACCACTAAGTAAAGCCTTCTCAATTTTTTTTCTTACTTCCGGGTTTTCCTTCAAAAAGTTTCTGGTGGCCTCTAGTCCTTNCCCCAATTTCGTATCCTCGAATTGAAGCCAACTGCCGGCTTTTTTTATTACTCCAGCTTTCACTCCGCTATTAATAATGTCTGTGATTTTAGAAATCCCCTCGTTATAATAAATGTCAAACTCGGTTGTTTTGAAGGGCGGGGCTACTTTATTTTTGACGATTTTGGCTTTTATCCGGTTGCCAATGATTTCATCACCGTGTTTTATTTGAGCCACTTTTCTCAAATCAATTCTGACTGAGGCATAAAATTTTAAAGCCAACCCTCCTGGCGTTGTTTCCGGATTTCCCCATAATACCCCAATTTTCATTCTGGTTTGATTTAAAAAGATTACTACCGTTTTGGTTTTAGAAATAATTCCAGAAAGTTTCCGGCACGCTTGACTCATCATTCTTGCTTGAAGGCCAATTTGGAATTCACCCATTTCTCCGGCAATTTCGGCTTTGGGCACCAAAGCTGCCACCGAATCTACCACAATAACATCTACTTCGCCCGAGCGAACTAAGGTTTCCAAAATCTGCAAGGCCTGCTCGCCAGAATCGGGTTGAGAAATCAATAAATCATCAATATTAACTCCAATTTTTTTAGCATAATCTGGGTCTAAGGCATGTTCAGCATCAATAAAAGCGGCCACTCCGCCTTTTTTTTGGGCTTCAGCGCAAACATGCAGAGCTAAGGTGCTCTTTCCGCTGGATTCCGGCCCATATATTTCAATTACCCTACCCCGAGGCATCCCTCCCACTCCCAAGGCCTTGTCTAAAGAAATGGAACCCGTCGGAATTACGTCCACGTCAACTGCCGTGGCTTCCTTCAGCTTCATTATTGCTCCTTCGCCAAACCGCTGCTTAATTTCTTCCACCGCCTCTTGCAAACCCCCAGCTTCTAGTTTTGGTTGTTTTTTCTTCACCATGCATTTTATTATAACATTATTTTTATACTTTTTCCCAATCGTCACCAGCTGGAGAGTCCTCGCCTTCAGGCTTAAACAAAATCTCTCGGGGTTTGGCTCCCTCACCTGGTCCTACTATTCCTTTTTCTTCTAACATGTCAATTAACCTGGCTGCTCTGGCATAACCAATTCTTAATCTTCTCTGTAAAAGAGAAGCTGAGGCCTTTCTGGCTTCAATCACCACTCTTCTCGCTTCCTCATACAGGGGATCTTCTCCGCCTCCAGTGTCGTAAAATCTTTCAAACCCTCCTTCCTCTACTTCGCCCTCCAGGCTCTTCTTGAGATCTCGAGCTAAATGATTTTCTAAAACGCCTTCTTCAATTTTTTCTGCCACTTCGGGAATTTTCAGGGCTTGGTCTTTAACATAATCCACCACCTTTTTGACTTCTTTCTCTGAGATATAAGCGCCTTGAATTCTTCTTGGCTTGACGGTTTCGGCTGAAATATAAAGCATATCACCCAGACCCAAAAGCTTTTCGGCTCCAGCCATATCCAGCACAGTCCGGGAATCAACTTGAGAAGCCACTTGAAAAGTAACTCGGGAAGTAACGTTAGCTTTGATTAAACCGGTAATCACCTCTACTGATGGCCTTTGAGTGGCTAAAACCAAATGAATGCCAACAGCTCTGGCCATTTGAGCTAATCTGACAATCCCAGCCTCCATATCTCTGCCTCGGGCCGCCATCAAATCTGCCAATTCATCCACTATCAAAACAATATAAGGCAAGGGTTCTTCTCTATTTCTCAAAGCAGCTTCATTGTAGCTGTCAATGTCTCGGAATTTTTCCTCTGACAAAGTACCAAATCTTCTTTCCATTTCCGAAACCAACCATTTTAGAGCATTGATGGTTCTTTGAGGATCAAATATCACCGGGCACAAAAGATGAGGCAGACCCTGATAAACTGTAAATTCCACTCTTTTGGGATCAACCAAAATAAATCTTAAAGTAGCTGGCCCGTTATGATAAAGCAGGGATAAGATTAAACTGTTCAGGAAGATAGTTTTGCCAGTGCCGGTACTGCCAGCCACCAACAAATGAGGCATTCTGGCCAAGTCAGCATAAACCGATTTGCCAGAAACATTTCTCCCCAAGCAAAAAACTAAGCTAGAGAGAGCATGCTGAAATTGATAATCAGAAATTAAATCTTTTAATCTTACTTTAGCTCTCTCCTTATTGGGAACCTCAACTCCCACTAAAGATTTCCCCGGAATGGGAGCTTCAACTCTAATCGGGTGGGCCGCTAAAGCCAAAGAAAGGTCATTAGATAGCGTAGTAATTTTAGAAAGTTTTATCCCTTCAGCCGGCTTCAAGCTGTATTGAGTAACGGTTGGTCCGATATTTACCTCTGACATTTCTACTGGAATACCGAAACTCTCTAAGGTTTTTTTGATGATTGCTGAATTTGTCCGAGTATCACCAGCTGTGGGTTTTTCTTTGTCTGAAGCCAGTAAATCCAAGGGGGGCGACTGGTAAGCAATAGCTCGAGCTTTTTGGGGGACTTCTTTTGTTTTTAATTCTAAAGCAGGTGTTTCAATTTCTGGGCTTGGTTTAACCAACCTCTCTTTGATTGAAGGCTCAATTTCTTTAACTTTGAAGCGGGGAACAAAAATCTTTTTAATTAAGGAGGGTTTCTTTTCTTCTTTCCCCTCTCTTGCTTCTGGCTTAGGCTGCCTTAGTAAATACCAAAAGATTAAAATTCCAATAATAATCACCCCTCCTAGAATTATATGAGCCACCCAAAGACCAAAAAGTTTTAAAAGAGGGAAAGAAACTAAATAGCCCAACCAGCCACCAGCTTTGGCAATGCCTCCCTGCTGATAATAAACAGTACTTAAAACCCCTGATATTCCCAAAGCCAAAAGAAAGATTGCTAAAAATGCTCCGCCTAAAAACTTTTGATAGCGAGTGGTAAAAAAAACCAATCCCGCTAAAACCAAGATGAGGGGCATAGCAAAAACTGCCTTGCCGAGTAAAAAAGTCAGAGCCGACATTAACCCTTTGCCGGCAATGCCAGCTTTTCCAAAAAAACTAAAAGCAATAATAATTGCCAAGAGTAAAATTACCACCCCTAAAATATGCCTTTGAGTGGCCCGAGGCAGTGAAAAACGAGAAGGTTTCTTTTCCTTCAAAAGAGTTTTTTTTGAAGAGTTTTTATTTTTTTT
>ASKX01000016.1 GCA_000398025.1 Candidatus Paceibacter normanii SCGC AAA255-P19
ACAAGCGGGTAAGAGCCAAGGTATCAGGTACTAGCGAGAGGCCTCGACTTTGTGTTTTTAGGTCGCACAAACATATCTATGCTCAATTGGTTGATGACGAAAAAGGAAAAACCCTTGTTTCAGCTAGCGATTTAGAAATAAAAAAGTCCCCGAAGCAGAGTAAACTCGCTTCGGGGCAGGCAAAAGTCGAAAGAGCTAAAGAAATCGGTAAATTAATTGCTAAAAAAGCCTTGGAGAAAAAGATTGAAAAAGTCATTTTTGATCGGGGAGGATATCAATATCACGGCCAGGTTAAAGCCCTAGCTGAAGGAGCCAGGGAAGGAGGGCTTAAGTTCTAAATTTCTAATTACTAAACATGTTTAGAGAAAGAAGACCAAGATTTGAAAAAGAGAAGCCAAAGGATGAGTTTGAGTCAAAGCTTTTGGATTTGGCCAGAGTAGCTCATACTCGGGCCGGGGGGAAAAAACTAAGATTTCGAGCGGTAATTGTGGTGGGCAACAAACAAGGCTTGGTGGGATTAGGAGTGGCTACCGGAGTAGATGTTCAAGCGGCTGTTGAAAAAGCTACCAGATTAGCTAAGAAAAACATAATTGAAGTGCCCATAGCCCAGGAGACCATTCCTTACGAGGTCTACGCCAAATTTGGAGCAGCCGAAGTTTTGCTTCGGCCCCAAAGACAAGGAAGGGGATTAGTGGCTGGAGGAACAGTCAGGGTTATCTGCACCTTGGCTGGAATAAGAAATATCTCTTCTAAAATTTTAGGTAGAACTAGTAGTAAATTGAATAATGCCAGAGCAACCATTAAAGCTCTAAAGAAATTAAAACATGCAGTTACATCAACTAAGACCAAAACATAAATCAAAAAAGAAAAAACGAGTCGGTCGGGGAGGAAAGAAAGGATCCTATTCTGGTAAAGGGATTAAGGGGCAGAAATCACGAGCTGGTCGAAAGATGGAGCCGGTAATCAGAGGATTGATCAAAAAATATCCTAAGCTAAGAGGGTACCGGGTTAAATCCAAAAGTCAAAAATCAAAACCGGTGATTTTAAATTTAGAGAAATTAGAAAAGAAATTTAATGCTGGAGAAACAGTTAACCCGAGCACCTTGCTGGAGAAAGGGTTAATCCGTAGAATAAAAGGAAGAATACCAGAGGTTAAGATTTTAGGCAAAGACAAAATTACCAAAGCCCTAATCGTTGAAGGTTGTAAGGTTTCAGAAAGTGCAAGAAAAAAAATAGAAGAAGTAAAGGGGACAGTAAAATAGTATGTGGTATCAAAAAGTTATCCAAATTTTTAAAATAAGGGATTTACGAAATAAAATTTTGTTTATTTTAGCTATCTTCGCCCTTTTCAGACTAATGGCTAATATTCCCATTCCGGGAATAAATGCTGAGAACTTAAAAGACTTTTTTGGCCAATTTCAGATGTTTGGCCTTTTGAATGTTTTTACCGGCGGAGCCTTGGACAATCTTTCCATTGTTATGCTAGGCCTGGGCCCTTACATTACAGCTGTCATTATTATGCAGTTGTTGACTATGATTTTCCCCCAGTTGGAAAGAATGTATAAAGAAGAAGGAGAAGCTGGCCGTCAAAAATTTAATCAGTATGGCAGATTGTTAACCGTTCCTTTAGCTGCTCTTCAGTCCTACGGAATGTTAACCTTGTTCCAGCGCCAAGACGTGATTGGTGAACTTTCTCCAACTTTACTTTTTACTTCAATTATAACCGTTACGGCCGGCGCTTTATTTTTAATGTGGCTGGGAGAGTTAATTTCAGAAAAGGGGATTGGCAATGGCGTTTCCCTTATGATTTTTGCCGGCATTATTGCTGATTTTCCCAATAATATCCGCCAAATGTTAGTCACCTGGGATCCGGCTCAATTCCCGGCTTACTTACTCTTTTTTGGCATGGCTTTGTTGATTATTGCCGGGGTAGTTTTGATTAATGAGGGTCGGAGAAATATCCCGGTTTCTTATGCTAAAAGAGTGAGGGGTATGAAAATGTATGGCGGCGTTTCCACTTACTTGCCCTTAAACGTCAATCCAGCCGGAGTAATCCCTATTATTTTTGCTTTATCTTTAATGCTTTTTCCTAGTATGGTTGCCAATTTTTTGAGTGGAGCCGGCGGCACTATAGGAAACATTGCTCAACAAATCGGCGCTTGGTTTGAAAACCCTTTGGTTTATGGGATTTTATACTTTTTTTTAGTGGTCCTCTTTACCTATTTTTATACTGCTGTTACCTTTGATCCTAAAGCCATTTCTGGTAATCTCCAAAAAATGGGCGGATTTATCCCCGGAATTAGACCAGGCCAATCGACAGCTAATTTTATGTATTATATTTTAAATAGAGTTTTACTGGTGGGGGCTTTGTTTTTGGGAAGTATTGCCGTTATGCCTTCTATTGTAGGGGGAGTTACTGGCGTTCAGGTCTTTAGCTTTTTAATCGGAGGCACGGCTTTATTAATTGTGGTTTCCGTAGTTTTGGAAACTATGCGTCAAATTAAAGCTCAACTCCAAATGCGAGAATATGAAACCTTCTAAAAAAAATCCATTAGTGATTATTATTTTGGGGCCTCAGGGTTCTGGCAAAGGAACTCAAGCTAAACTTTTACAAAAAAAATTTAATTTAGAGTATATCGGCAGTGGAGATTTAGTTAGAAAGAGGCAAAAAGTTAACGATCTCACTGGCAGGAAACTCTTGGAAGTTTCAGCTAAAAAAGGAAAGATTATTCCGACTTTTTTAATGTCCAAACTCTGGGCAGATAAATTTGAAAAGTTAAAACAGAAGTCAGAATTTAACGGTTTCGTCTTTGATGGCAGCCCTCGAAAATTAATCGAGGCCACCTTAGTAGAAGAAGCTTTAAATTGGTATGAATGGAATAAAAATGTAAAGATTATTCTTATTGATATTTCTCGAAAAGAATCAATTTGGCGCTTAACCAAGAGAAGAATCTGTAAAGATTGCGGAAGAGTTCTGCCTTATATGGGTGAATTTAGAAAACTAAAAAAATGCGATAAGTGTGGCGGAGAATTGATAACCCGAACTGATGATACGGTTGAGGGAGTAAAAGAAAGATTAAGTTGGTACAAGACTGACGTTATGCCGGTGGTAAATTATTATAAAAAGCAAGGAAGATTAATAAAAATAAACGGGGAGCAAAGCATTGAAAATGTTTTTAAGGACATACTAAAAGCCATCCGATGATCCGGATAAAATCAGAAGAAGAAATTAAGATAATGGCTGAGGGCGGTAAACTTCTGGCAGGAATTATGAAGGAGTTGGAAAAAAAGGTTAAACCAGGAATTACCACCAAAGAATTAGACAGGGCTGCTGAAGCCCTGATTTTAAAATCTGGAGGTAAGCCATCTTTCAAAGGGTATCAAGGGTTTCCGGCTGCTTTATGTACTTCAATAAATGAGGAAATTGTTCATGTGGTACCGTCTGAAAGAAAATTGAAAGAAGGAAACATAATCTCTTTAGACCTGGGCATGAAATATGAGGGATTCCATTCTGATATGGCAGTGACTTTGCCGGTAGGAAAAGTATTTCCAGAAGTCCAAAGATTAATTAGGGTTACCAAGAAAGCCCTGAAAAGAGGAATTAAAAAAGCTAAAATTGGGAACACTTTTGGTGATATCGGTAATACCATCCAGAGATATGTGGAAGGCCAAGGGTATAATGTGGTCAGAGAACTTTGTGGCCATGGCATTGGGAAAGAATTACACGAAGACCCTCAGATTTTAAATTACGGAAAAAGAAGGACTGGGCCAGAGATCAGAGAAGGAATGGTTTTCTGTCTTGAGCCGATGATTACGGTTGGCCACTGGAAGTTAAAAAGAACAAAAGATGGCCGAGGATTTGAAACTGAAGACGGTTCTTTATCTTGTCATTTCGAACATATGATAGCTGTGACTAAAAAGGGGGTTAAGGTTTTAACAGCCTTGTAGTATAATAATTTAATATGCGGTTATCGGTTATTATTCCAGCTTACAATGAAGAAAGGCGATTGCCCAAAACTTTGGAAGATATTGATAAATATTTATCTAAGCAAAGCTACGATTACGAGATTTTGGTAGTTAATGATGGCTCAAAAGATAGAACGGTTGAGGTGGCCAAGAGCCTTATTTCTAAAATAAAAAACCTAAAGGTCACGGGTTATAAAATAAACCAAGGCAAGGGCTATGCTGTTCGTTTTGGTATGTTAGAGGCAAGAGGCGAGCACCGGTTATTTACTGACGCTGATAACTCTACCAGTATTAACCATATAGAGAAAATGTGGCCGGAGCTTAAAGCCGGTTTCGATATTGTTATTGGTTCTCGTGACTCTAGAGACGCTAAAGGCGCTTACCAAGCTTTCCCTCAACCTTGGCTAAGAAGAAAGTTGGCTGACATTTACAATTTATTAGTCCAAATAATTGTTGGCATCTGGGGGATTTGGGATAGTCAGTGTGGCTTCAAAAGTTTTACCAAAAAGGCAGCTGAAGACATTTTTCCTAGATGTAAAATTAATCGCTTTTCTTTTGACCCAGAATTTCTAGCAATTGCTAAAAAATTAGGATATAAAATAAAAATAGTTCCAGTTTACTGGAAAAATGATCCTCATACCACAGTAAAGTTAAAATCAATGGTCAAAATGGGAATTGATTTACTCAAAATTAGATGGAATTTAATTAAAGGCCGATATTAGTTGAAAATTAATTGAGGGCTGAAATGAATTAAAAATTCATTGAAGGAATTTATGCCCAAAAAACCTAAACAACCAAAGTTTCCATCTGAGTTACGGTTTGATCTGATCAGTAAGGATTGGGTGGTTATAGCTACCGGCAGGGCCAAAAGACCAGAGAGCTTTAAAGCAGAAAAAAGAAAAATAGAAAAAGTTCCCAAATCTAAATGCCCCTTTTGTCAGATTGCTACTCAAGAAAAGCCCACCCTGATTTTTGCTAATGGCAAAAAAGCGCCTTTGGGAAGGGGGACATCTAGAGATTGGACCACAGTATCTATTCCTAACAAATACCCGGCTTTCCTTCCTTATCCTAGATTAGATAAACGAATAGAGGGCAACCTTTATCAGACAGTTAATGCCGTAGGATTTCACGAAGTGGTAGTGACCCGCGACCACGAAAAACAGCTAGCCCAGTTTTCCTTAAAACAGGTTAAAGAAGTGATTGATGTTTATCAGGAGAGGTATTTGGATTTGATGAAGAAAGATTTTGTTAATCATATTTCTATTTTTCATAATCACGGTTTTGAGGCCGGAGCTTCCATCGCTCACCCTCACTCTCAAATCATTACTACTCCCTTAGTTGACGTTGATGTTCAGCGAGCTCTTTTAAGCTCAGAGAAACATTATAAGACCAATCGGAAATGCGTTTATTGTCAGATGAACGAGTGGGAAAGGAAAGTCAAAAAAAGAGTTATTTTTGAAAATGAAAAATTCTTAGCCATTTGCCCTTTTGCCTCCAAATCGGCTTTTCAAATTATTGTCTCTCCAAAATCGCACCTTTCTTATTTCGAGAAAACAACCGAGAAAGAAAAAGAACAACTGACCGAAGCTTTTGGGGCTGCTCTAAAAAAACTTTATAAAGGGTTGGATGACCCCCCTTATAATTTTTATTTACACACTGCTCCTTGCGATGGCAAGCAATACGATTATTATCACTGGCACTGGACCATTTTACCCAAAACCGCCACTTGGGCCGGTTTTGAACTGGGAGCCAGAATGGAAATTTCTACCATTAGGCCAGAAAAAGCCGCTGAATATTTAAGAAAACAAAAAATATGAATCCTTCCATGAAACCACTAATCGTGGCCAATTGAGCATAGATATGTTTGTGCGACCTAAAAACACAAAGTCGAGGCCTCTCGCTAGTACCTGATACCTTGGCTCTTACCCGCTTGTGTCGTCTGTATCTCTTTTGTTGTTTTATGGTTGATTTCATATAACAAACAGCTTGTAATTTGCGTATTGGAATTTACCCTGCGGTTACTGCTTTTTTACCCACTTTTCTTCGGACTTCTTCCCCAACATATCTTATTCCTTTACCTTTGTAGGGCTCCGGGGGTTTTGTTTTCCGAATTTTAGCAGCCGTTTGGGTAACCCTTTCAATGTCTATACCAGAAACAGTAATAATATTTTTTTCTATAGAGAATTTCACTCCTTCTGGCGCTTTAACTTTCACTGGATGGCTAAAACCAACATACAACACCAAATCTTCGCCCTCAAGGTTGGCTCGAAAACCTATTCCTTGAATTTCTAATTTTTTCTCAAAGCCCTCGGTTATTCCTTTTATCATATTAGCAATAAGAGCCCGGGTTAATCCCCAAAAAGCTTTAGTTCTCTTAGTTTCCTTCTGGGGAGCAACTAAAATTTCTTTATCTTTAATTTCGACTTTAATCTCGGGGCGGATCTCCCGAGAGAGCTCGCCCTTCGGGCCCTTAACCGTCACTTTGCTGTCTTCTACTTTAACTTCTACATTTTCCGGTATTGATATTGGTTTTTTGCCGATTCTTGACATATATTTTTACCACACCTCACATAGCACTTCTCCACCCAATTTCTGTTTCTTGGCCTCCTTATCTGCCATTAATCCCTTCGGGGTGGAAATAATAGCTATGCCATAACCTCCTTTAACTTTTCTTATATCCCGGTAACCTAAATAAATTCTCTGGCCAGGTTTAGAAGTTCTTTTTAATCCAGAAATCGCCGGCGTTTTATTTTCATACTTCAAAGTAATCTCTATGATTTTCTTCATTTTTCTTCCTTTCTTTTCTACTTTTTCAATAAATCCTTGTTTTTCTAGAATTTTGGCCAGTTCATATTTTAAATTAGAAAAGGGAACCTCTACTGTGGGGTGCGAAACTTCTTGAGCATTACGTATTCTATTGAGGATATCAGTAATTGGATCCATAATATTATCCTTCGACAAGCTCAGGATAACCCTGAGTTCATCGAAGGGTTACCAAGATGATTTCTTAACGCCGGGTATCTCTCCTTGGTTAGCTAATTCTCGGAAACATATCCGACAAAGGCCGAACTTGCGCATATATCCTCGCTTGCGGCCACAACGAAAACAGCGTCGGACAACTCGACTTTTGTACTTTGGTTTCCTTTTAGATTTGGCTATTTGAGCTTTTGTCGCCATATTATTCACCAAATTTTTTATTTTATAAGTTTGATGAAATAAATTTCATCTCTCGCTCAATTTATGTTTATTTCTCGAACGCGAAATGAAATAAACATTTCATTGAGCAAATGCAGGTAAAGATGAAGGTTTATCCTTCATCGCCCTTTTTAATGGGAAAACCTAACAACCGCAATAATTCTAAACCTTCCTGGTGAGTCTTTGCCGTGGTAACCACCGTTATTTCTAAACCGAAAATGGCTTTAGCTTTTTCTGGTAAAATTTCGGGAAAAGCAATATGTTCTTTGATACCCAAGGTTAAATTGCCTTCCTTATCAACTGATTTTTGGTCAATTCCTTGAAAATCACGGGTCCTGGGAAGAACCAGATGAATTAATCTTTCTAAAAAATCTATCATTTTCTTCCCTCTTAAAGTTGCCCGAGCCCCAATTGGCATTCCTTTTTTTGTTTTAAAACTGGCTATCGATTTTCTTGCTTGGGTCAAAATTGGTTTCTGCCCACAAATTAAAGATAGGTCTTTCAAAGTGGCCTCCTGAATTTTTTTTTGTTCCTCATCAGTTTTGTCTGTAATCTGCCGGCCAAAGCCAGTGTTGATTACCACTTTTTCAATCTTGGGCACAGCCAGCTCATTTTTATAACCAAACTTCTCCCTCATTTGAGGAACAACTTCTTTTTTATATTTTTCGGGTAAATAAGCAATCATACGGCTTCGCCACATTTTTTACAAATTCTAACCTTGCTGTTTTTTAAAATTTTATAACTGGTTTTAACGGCCTTGCCGCACTTAGGGCAAACCAATTTAACGTTGGAAACAGAAATGGCTCCGGACATCTCTACGATTTGCCCTTTTTCGCCAGATTTTTTCGGCCGTTGATGTTTTTTTCTTAAATTGACTCTCTCTACCACAACCCTGGCCTCTTTAGGGAAGACCTCCAAAACCTTTCCTTTCTTTCCTTTGTCTTTGCCAGAAATGATTAATACCGTATCGCCTTTTTTAATCTTCATAGTCCGAGTCCGCCTTGAGCGGACGAAGGAGGAAATGAGCAAAGCTCATTGACCTCCGAATTTTAAATAATCTTAAATAATTTCTGAAGCTGAAGTAGCTATTTTTTCAAAACCTTTTTCTCTTACTTCTCTGGCTACGGGCCCAGTAATCCTTCCTCCTTTGGGTTCTCTTGATTTGCCTTCTAAAATTACACAAGCATTATCATCAAATCGAACGTAAGAGCCATCTAATCGACCGTATTCTTTTTTTTGCCTAATAATTACTGCCCTGACAACATCATGCTTTTTTACTATTCTTCGGGGCTCAGCTTCTTTAACCGTCCCCACAATAACATCGCCCAATTGAGCATAACGCCTTTTGCTGCCGCCCAATACCCGAAAACACTGGATCAGCTTGGCTCCGGTGTTATCTGCAACTTTTACCATTGTTCTTGGCTGAATCATAGACCGAATTTTTGTTTACAAAAATGAAGGTGAAGATGAGAACTTCGTTCTCATCGCCCTTTTTTATTTTTCATCGACTTTTTTAATTACCTTCCATTTCTTTTCTTTGCTCAGTGGACGGCACTCTTCGATGATTACTTGATCACCCGCCTTGTATTCCTGATCGGTGTGGGCTTTATATTTTTTATGAAAACGAAATCTCCTTTTGTATTTAGGATGTTCTTTTATCTTCTCTACCTTAACTATTACTGTCTTTGGATTTTTATTTGATATAACTGTTCCAGTTAATTGACGTTTTGGCATACTATTTTTGTTTGCTCAATGAAATATTTATTTCATTTCGACGTTCCAGAGATAAATATAAATTGAGCGAGAGATGAGATTTATCTCATCGAACTAATAAAGTAAGGATTCGGGCGATATCCTTTTTTAACTGATGAACTTCTTTTACGTTTTTTACTTTTCCAGCAGCTAAATCAAACCTTAGTTGCCGCAGTTTTTCTCGATTATCCATCAAAAGCCGCTCTAATTCACCTTTTGTTTTTGAACGTAATTCTATTATCTTCATCCGCGTTTTACGATTTTTGTTTTAATTGGCAATTTGATAGCTGCCATTTTTAAAGCTTCCGTCGCCACCTCCTCTTTTAAACCATCCAGTTCAAAAATAATTCTTCCGGGTTTAACGGGAAAAACATAATGGTCTACGCTTCCTTTGCCACCTCCCATAGGGACCTCAGTCCCTTTTTTAGTTACGGGTTTTTGAGGAAAAACTCTTATCCAGAGTTTTCCTCCTTTTCTTAGATATCTTATAATCACCCTTCGGGCAGCTTCCAGTTGCCGGCCATTTAACCAACGAGTGTCTAAACTTTTTAATCCAAAAGAGCCAAAACAAAGCTGAGTAGCTCGACTTTCAACTCCTTTGCTTCTTCCCTTCCGCCATTTTCTATGTTTTACTTTTTTGGGCATTAATATAGCCATACTATTCAAACTTTTCGCCTTTATAAATCCAAACTTTTATTCCAATTGTCCCATAAGAGCAGTAAGCTCGATCGCAAGCGTAATCTATGTTAGCTCTGAGGCTCTGGCGAGGAAGCTTCCCTTTCTTTAGCCATTCTGTTCTGGCAATTTGCACCCCATTTAACCTACCAGCCACCTCTACCCGGCAACCCTCTACTCCTTTGGCTGTCATGATTTTATCTAAAGCTTGTTTTAAAACCCGGCGATGACGCACCCTTCTTTCAATTTGTTGAGCCATCCATTGAGCAGCTAGGGCAGCTGAAGCCCAAAGGTCTTTGATTTCTTTAATCTCTAATTTAATTTCTGTTTTTTCTTTACCGTCCAAGCCCAAAAGATTTTCTAATTCCTTCTTTAAAATCTCAACTCCTCCTCCCCCCCGACCAATAATTAACCCGGGGCGGGCCGAAGAAATAATAACCATGATTTTCCCTGGGAATCTTTCAATTTCAATTTTCTCTACGCCCAATCTCCCAAGTTTTTCCTTAAGAAACTCTCTAATTTTAAAATCCTCCTCCAAATCTTTGGCAAATCTTTTTTTACTTAACCACCGGGAATTCCAATCGCTAGTTTCTTTTATTCTAAATGCTTTGGGGTGAACTCTATGTCCCATGGTTTTAGAAAGCTTTGCGTTTGAATATTCTTTTTATCCCTCTTTCTGCTTTGGCAGTGGTTATTTCTTTTTCGGGCCTAAGCTTGGCCTTCTCTGCTTTAGGGGCTTTTTCTATCTTTTCTTCTTGGCCAGCCGATGCCTTGGCCAAAGCGGGTTTCTTTTTCTTCCGGGCAGTTTTTTTAATTTCATCAAGAACAAGAATTACATGAGAAGTTTTTTTCTGAATTTCATCAGCTCTCCCTCGCGCCCGCGCCCGCCATCTTTTATATTTTGGTCCTTCGTCGACTAAAATTTTCGAAATATAAAGATTAGTTTCGGCTATCTGAAAATTATTTTTAGCATTAGCGATTCCTTGTTTCAAAAGTTTCGATAAGGGCTCAGCTGCTTTTTTGGTCAAGAAATTTAAAATAGTTTGAGCCTCCTCAATTGATTTTCCTCTGACCAAATCGGCCACTAATCTTACTTTCCGTGGCGCAATGCGCAAATATCTAAGTTTGGCGGTGACAGGCATTTATTTTGTTTTTTCAACGACTTTAGCTTCTATCTCTCTCTGCATTCTTCCTCCGTGGCGGGAGAATTTAGTGGTGGGAGAAAATTCACCCAGCTTGTGGCCAACCATATTTTCAGTCACCTTTACCGAGATAAATTCTCTGCCATTATGGACTCCAAAAGTAAAGCCGACCATTTCTGGGGTAATGGTACACTGCCGACACCAAGTTTTAATAACCTCCTTAGCATCGGGCCTTTTCCCTTGAATCTTCTTTAAAAGTCTTTCCGGAGTGTATGGACCTTTTTTTAGCGATCTAGCCATAGTTTACTTTCTTCGCCCTTTCTTCTTTCTTCTTTTAAGAATAAGTTTGTCAGTCCACTTTTTTTTCCTAGTTCTTACTCCTAGAGCTGGTTTGCCCCAAGGCGTTTTGGGCCCTTTCAAACCAATAGGCGCTCTTCCTTCCCCTCCGCCATGAGGATGGTCGGCCGGTACCATGGCTGTTCCTCGCACCGTCGGCCTTATTCCTTTTCTTCTAACTTTTCCTGCCTTACCAATATTAATAAATCGATGCTCTGGCCGAGAAACTTGCCCGATGGAAGCAAAACACTCTTGAGAAACTTTTCTTATTTCTCCTGAAGGCATTTCTAAATGAGTAAAGCCGGCTTCGTTAGTAACCACTTTAGCTACAGCTCCCGCCGACCTGGCTAACTTTCCTCCCCTTCCCGGTTCCAATTCAATATTATACACCTGAGTGCCAGTAGAAATGTTTTTTAGCTTCAGCCGGTTGCCGACTTTAATGGTAGCTGCCTCTTGGCAAATTATTTCATCTCCAACTTTCAACTCGTCGGGAGCTAAAACATATGTCTTGGCCCCATCCTGATATTCTATCAAGGCCAAGTAAGCTGAACGGTTAGGGTCATATTCCAAAGCAATAACTTTTCCGGCTATCCCCATTTTTTCTTGGCCAAAATCAACAATTCTATAAAGTCGTTTAACTCCCCCTCCTTGATGACGAACCGTAATTCTCCCGGAATGAGCTCTTCCAGCTTTTTTCTTCAAAGCCAATAATAGTTTCTTTTCAGGCCTTTTTTTTGTTAATATTCTTTTTGATTCAATTGAAGTTTTCATATTTAACGTGGTAATATCTCAATTTTTTGCCCCTCCTTTATCCTGACGATAGCTTTCTTATACCCTTTTCTCCAGCCAGATATCCTTCCTAATCTTCTTTTCTTGGGAGCAACATTAATAATTTTAACATTAAGAACGTCTGCTCCATAAAGGCTTTCAATGGCTTTTTTTATTTCGGTTTTATTGGCCTTGGGCCAAACCTTAAAAACATATTGATTGATCCCAGCCAAATCGGTAGCTTTTTCTGTGACGTGGGGAGTTTTTAGCAGATAATAACTCCTTGTCCTAGCTCTTTTTTTCTTTCTTTTGAGAGGAAGAGGTGCCTCCTCGATCGGTTTAGTTTCTTTAATTGGTTTAGCTTCTTCCTTGGAGGACTCTTTTTTTTCCGAACCCTCTTTAGAGGGTGAAGGGCGAAAAGAAGATTTATCTTCTTTGAACTTTTTGAAAATATCTCTTATTGCCAT
>ASKX01000017.1 GCA_000398025.1 Candidatus Paceibacter normanii SCGC AAA255-P19
ATTTTAGCCCATTTTTTTGTTTTTGTAATGTTTTTACTTGCAAAATATACTTCAGCTTGCTCAATCGTATATTTCTGTTGTTTTTCTTGTATATATCCGTAAAGCTCATTGTGAAATTCAATCGTTGGTAAGTCGTATGCCGAATAATTTATTTCGCCCCACGATGGACTCCACGGAAAAAGTCCAAACTGCGAACCAGTATTTTCAATCACAATACCGTCTGCGGTATTTTTGGTGATAAGTAATTCAATCTTGGAATTTCCTAAACAATTTTTAAAAAAATAAGGCGAATGAGTAGAGATAAAAACCTGATTTGTCTTTGAAAATTTAATTAAATACTGAACAAATTTTTCTTGCAAATGCGGGTGTAGATGTAGTTCGGGTTCATCAATTAAAATAATTATTTTCTCTTTGGAGAGCGAGGCTAGGGTTTCTAAAAACAATAGAGAAGTTATCATTTCTATACCAGAGCCGAGAGCCGTCATAGGCAAATCAAGTTTTTCTAATTTCTGTGAAAGAAAGGCATTATCAAATGGTGCGTTACTATCAATAAAAGAAAGGTCAATGGTTCCAACTCCAAATTCTTTAAGTTTATCGTTTAATGACTCAAAACTTTTTTTGACTGACGCCTCATCAATTTTGCCTATAATTTCTTTTTCAAATGCATTTTTCTTATCAAAAAAGTTTTGCTCGCCTTCCGCAACTTCTTTATCCCTGATTCCTTTTGAAAAACGCCAGTTAAAATCGTCGAAAACAGAAGAAACTGAAGAATTGAAACCACGTCGCAACTGCCTCTCTCTATTCTTCCCAAAATAAAAACTTTTCGGAAACTCTTCTAAATCTACTCTCGGCAAAGTAAGCATTCTCTCGTCAAATTGAAATTTTGTTCCACTTTTTCTTTGTATCTCCCACCCATTCTCATTATCTTTTTGTCTATTGGGAATAACATAATGCGTCAAGACAACAATGTCAGAAAAGGCTTTGCCAGCCGCGGCTTTGTCTCTTTTCTTAATTTCCAAAAAAACTCCGTTGCATTCAACTTTTTGCGTCGTGTATCCATCTGGTAAAGAGGCGTTAAAGTCTGTATCAAATTCAATTTGAATAACAATTGGATCATCAGTGCCCTTGTAAAAATCTGTATGTCTTATTTTCCCCGACAAAAAATAAGGAGAGAGGACATAGTTTATAGCTTCAATTATTGAGGTTTTACCAGTAGTATTATCACCGATTAAAATAGAAAGCTCTTTTGAATTAAGAGTTTGATTTTTTATTCCTCGAAAATTGCTGATTGTTAATTTTTTTATCTTCATATAATTTCAATCTGAAATCCATTTGTTCTCGCTTCTTTTTTCAATAACTCTAAATCCTTTTTCTGTGTCGCGCGCAATTGCATTGGATCAAAATGATTTTCAATGGTTAATTTCAAAACGGGTTTTGCGTTATAATTTTTGTCGCCAATTTTTACATCTTCCAAATTCGTAAACAAAATCATTTTAATAAGTCCATCTTTAATGTCGCCTATTGATGGCAACGTACCTTTACTATGTTTGCCTTCAATTAAACAAACATCATTCCCCTTTACTTCAATTTCGTCTGATGTGAAATAATAAAGGCCGCCGAGATAATTTTTGATAGTTACGACCCCTTTAACACCAACGAGATGTTCCTTTGGCTGTATCGTAACGCTTTCTCGCCTTTGTGCGACCTCCGCTAATTGACGAGAAAGATTCATAAATTCTTCTTTACCCTCTAGTAATTGTTTAATTCTTCTGTTGGCGGTTATTCGGGAATGCATTTCAACTTTCGTTTTCTTTGAAATTTTTTCGTAACTTTCCAAAGCCCTTTGTCCATACGCACCGATTTTATCAATTTGGGCCAAGTTCCAATGCAATGCGTCCGATTGATAAGACAGAATCTCGTTAATTTTTTGCTTTATGTATTTTGTATTAAAACGCTGATTTGTAATTTTGTGCCGATAACGCGTACTTCGTTTTGCATCCGTGTAATAGCCAATAATCACATAAACGCCGAGCAAACTCATGAGCGAAATTGTGTCCCATTGCAAAAAATCTCTGTCGCCTTCCTTTCCTTCGTCTTTCACAACAGGAATGATTGTAATCTTCTTTCCTGAGAAATTGAGCGTGTCATATACTCTTGCATAGGGATAAGAGCGCGTGCGTTTTGCGGAAACCCACCAACTAACTGCGACTTTATTTTCTTTGTTTACATCTAGACTAAAGACAGCGCTTTTTGATAGAGCTTTTTGTAAATCTTTGAACGCATAAGTTTTCAACTTTGCGCAAAGAAACGGCTTATATTTAATCCCTGTGATTTTAGCGGATAGGTCCATATTTTCCTGACTTACGAATAATAATTTCTAACTTATCATTATTTTGTAATAAAGTTGCTTGCTCTCCGAAGCCCATTTTCTTTTTGACGATGGGGGCGAGAGACTTTTTAATCTCAAAACCTACGCTATTTCTTCCCAACTCGCGGGCTTTTTTCATTGTCGTACCACTACCCGCAAATGGATCAAGTACTGTTTCATCTTTGTAGGAAAAAAGTTTAATTGCACGATAGGGCAATTCTTCGGGGAAAGCCGCGATATCCTTTTCAAGTGGTGATCCGGGCATTACATTATTCATTTCCCAAAGTGTCATATACCATTTGTTCGTTTGGATTTCTTTTGTGTCCACTTTAGATTTCGCTCGCACTTCTTTAGAAATTGAGCGATAGTCAAATTTTCCTTTTTGGAAAATTATTATGCTTTCAAGTAGATTATCTGGATAAAAATACATAGGATAGGGATTTTGTAAAATAACTCCGCTTCTTCTGCTAATTCTTAAATAGCCGTCCGGTTTTTTCCAAACAATTCTATCTCTATATCTAAAACCTGCTTCTTGAAAAATTTTTGTTGCGTCAGCAACGATTGGAAATTTTTCTCCATCAATGAGCATATCGTCAATATTTAAAACAGCAATTCTTCCGTCTTGCAAAACCCTAAATGTTTCTTGCGCAAAATTTCTTAACACGCCAAGATATTGCCCATAATCCTTGAAAAGTCCTTTATAGTCAAAGGGTGCGTTGAAATAAGGCGGCGAAGTAACCATCAAATGGACGCTTCTGTCAGGAAGTTCTTCCATGGTCATACAATTTCCAAGAATAAGTTTGTGGTTTGTAGCCATATGTCTATTTTATTAAATCGTCAATGCTAACTCCAAGCCCTTTGGCGATTTTTGCCACGGTTTGGATTGACGGCTTCGTTATCACATTTGATTCAATTTTAGTTAGCGTTGTATAGGGAATATCGCACTTGCGAGCAAGCGCGTCTTGCGTTAGTTCCTGCTTATTTCGCAAAACTTTTATTTTATCTCCAATTTCTTTACTTTGTTTATTTTCCATAGTATGATAGTATTAGTATGAGCGTTTATGTAAGCCCTCATCACCATACTAACATGAAGTCAATTTTTACACAACAATTTTCAGGGAGTTCCTTTGTGTCGCCCGCGTTGGGCGTGGAGGGACAAGGGCGACTAAATATAAAAGATAGATTCCCGCCGAAAAAAATCTGGGTGAAGCCCAAGCAGGCGGGCAAAAAGAAAGGGGGTTTGGGGGAAGGAATTTTTGCCCGCCTGACTGCCTTGCGAAGCAAGGCAAAAAATATTAAAAATTGGCATCAGGATTTTCGCGAAAAAAGGTTCGGATTTCGTCCAGCAGCCCCCGCCAAAAAGCTTCTTTCAAACTGAATAACGAAACGAAAGGAGGGACGCTATGAACCCGACAGATTTTTCCTCGCCAGAAAAAGCTCCTTTCAGTTTCGGGCAACATCCCAAATTTGAAAGGAGTTATAGAGAGTTCTGGCAAAGGCCTATCCGTAATAGATTAGAAGATATTAAAAGAATAGAAGTGCCTATCTCCAGATTTGCTGATGCTCGCCATCCAGAAGTATTTGTTGTTCCGCGAGACCGCTTCATTATTTTCCTTGAAATGGAAGAAGGTGAGTTTGTCGGTCCGATGCAAAGAATCTTTCCTTTTAGCTCTACCGATTTCTGTGTTGACCTCGAAGAAGAAGGTCTGTTCCGTGAGTTTAATCGCTCCGAGGCTTTTTTCCGGCTAATGGGAATTAATCAGCTCGGCTACTTGGTGCCGCCACGACCAAAAGAGTGGGACAAGAATCAAACCATCTGTTATACAAGGCCTACATTTCACCATAGCCGCTGGGAGCACTCTTTATTAGCGGCTGTACTCATGGAAGTTGTTCTGGCACGGAACGGTTTCTCCCAACAAGAAAGAGCTCCGGTAATCTTAACAGTTGGCTCCCATGATATTGCCACTCCGGCAGGTGGCGATTCGGTGAAGAGGGTTGATCCAGAGGCCTTAGATGAGGAAGAGAATTTTAGCTGGATGCTCAGACATCATGGCCTAGACAAACGCTGGGCCAAGCAATTTAATTTCAATCTCTCCTCAGCCCAAAAATGGGTAAAAGGTGAAGGCATGTTTGGCCGACTCTTGGATGTTGTTGACAAAATCGCCTACACCGCCTTGGATTGTTATCACGTTGCTTCTGAGCGACCATGTCAGATAAGGAATTTCTGCATCCAACATCCGTTGGTTATGGATGTTTGGCAGGATATCAGATTCGCCTCTGACAAAACAGAATTCGCCTTTACTGACGCTGAACGCCTTTTCCACTTTCTTCTGCTTCGAGCTCTTGAATATGAGGATTTTCTTTTCAACCCTTATTCTCGAACCCTTGACCTTTATCTGAAAAACCTAGTCCAACCGCTCTTTGAGCGAGGCGTTATTACCAAAGAGCAACTCCTGACCTGGAATGATCAACAGCTAGAATCAACGTTAAGCGAACATTACCCTCAGGAATTTGAAAGCATCCTTATTGAACCCGAAGAGCTTTCCTGGAAAAAGTTTAGCACAGCTGATGAACAAAAAAAGTTTTGTTCTGAGTTGGGAGAGCGGGTTGATCATGCCGAGCACATCACCGGATTTGACAGCGGCTTGGATTGGCCAGTATGGGAGAGAACTTGGTTACCATGGAAGAAAAAGACGATAACTTTAAGACAAGCAATTTCTCAAGACGAGGTTGAGCTTCTGGAGGGAGTTGTCGCTTCGACTCAAGGCTATTACGTTTACTATAAAAGACCTTAGGTGTTGCCGAGATGGTGACCCTGGGGTCTTTTTTTGTTAAAATGGAGTAATAGCGAAGAGAACTGCGTTCTCTTCTTAATCTTCACTTTATCTTCAATAAAGTTCGATGTCAGGTGAAATTTTTTGGCACAATTTAGACGCCCAAGAAGTATTAAAAATACTCAAGACCAATCCTCAAAAAGGACTAACTGAGAAAGAAGTTAGAGCGCGTCAAGAAGAGTTTGGCAAAAATACACTCCCTGAAGAAGAACCATTGTCAAGGTTGAAAATTTTCTTTGAGCAGTTTCGCAGCCCTCTGATTTATATTTTAATTATCGCCGGGATTATTACTTTGATTTTGAAAGAATATACCGATACTATTGTTATTTTCAGCGCTGTCATTTTAAATACTATCGTAGGCTTCTTTCAAGAAAATAAGGCCTCTCAGGCCTTAAAGCAATTAAAACAAGTAGTTAAATACGAAACTCAAGTAATTCGAAATGGAAATATTAAAATTATAGATTCGTCAGAATTGATACCTGGCGATGTTTTTATTTTAAATCCCGGAGATAAAGTTCCGGCTGATGGCAGAATAATAGAAAACCATAGCTTGAAAGCCAACGAAATGGCTTTAACTGGAGAGTGGCTACCGGCAAGAAAAGCCAGCGAGGTTCTGCCAGCTGAAACTCCATTAGCTGACAGAGACAGTATGGTTTATATGGGAACTATTGCCGAAGATGGAAAAGCCAAAGCGGTAGTAGTGGAAACTGGTTTAAAAACTGAGATAGGTAAGGTAGCTGAGATGGTTAAAGAAACTAAAGAGGAGAAAACGCCTCTGCAAAAGAAATTAGCTCATTTTAGTAAAATCGTTGGCGGAGTTATCGGATTAATTTCTCTTTTTATCTTCATTGAGGGAGTGGCCACCGGCAACACTTTTTTAGAAATGTTCACTACGGCGGTAGCGGTAGCTGTAGCCGCTATTCCCGAAGGCTTGCCGGTAGCTATGACCGTAATTTTAGCTCTGGGCATGCAACGAATCCTAAAAAGAAAAGGGCTGGTCAGAAAACTTTTGGCTGCCGAAACCTTAGGAAGCACCTCAATAATTGCCACTGACAAAACCGCTACTCTGACTGAAGGAAAGATGAAAGTGGCTGAGGTTTTTACTTTTGATAACAAAAAAAACTCTCAAAAGTTAGCCTTCAAGATTGCTCTTTTGTGCAATGAAGCTTTTATTGAAAACCCAGCTGAGCCCCAAAAAAAATGGCGAGTTCGAGGCAGACCTACTGAAAGGGCTTTGCTAATGGCCGCAATTCAAGCTGGACTTTCTAGAGAAAAACTGGAGAAAAAGGAGCTAAAGATTGATGAGATTTCTTTTAACCCCAAAAGGAAATACGGCATTACTCTCCATCAAACAGCGTCAGCTAAAAACGAATTTAACTTTTATTTTCTGGGAGCGCCGGAAAGGTTGCTCGAGCTTTCCAGGTTAAAACAAACTGAACTAAAAAAGTTTAACCAGAAATTGGAGAGTTTAACTAGCGAAGGTTATCGAGTAATAGCTACCGCCTACAAAAAAGTTTCTCGAGTTCAATTCCCCCTTTCTAATAATCTAGAGAAATACTGTCAAGATTTAACTTTTGTTGGCTTAATTGCCTTACACGATCCCTTAAGAAAAGAGGTTAAAGAAGCAATTAGAATCTGTGTCCAGGCAGGAATGAAGCCAATTTTGGTTACTGGCGACCACAAATTAACCGCCAAAGCCATTGCTAAAAAATTAGGATTTAAAACAAAAGAGGAAAATATCCTTGAAGGAAAAGATTTTGACCAGCTTTCAGAAAGAGAATTTGATAAAAAAATAGAAAAAATTCAAATTTATGCTCGAGTTGAACCTAAACATAAACTGCGGATTATTGAGGCCTGGCGAGAAAAAGGGGAGGTGGTAGCGATGACCGGCGATGGAATTAACGATGCCCCGGCTCTGAAGCGAGCCGACATTGGCATTGCTTTGGGATCGGGCACTGACGTGGCTAAAGAGGTTTCCGATTTAATTCTTCTGCCAGACAGTTTCAGTATTATTGTGGCCGCCATAGAAGAGGGCAGGGCAATTTTAGATAACATTCGCAAAGTAATAACTTATCTTCTTTCTGACAGTTTCTCTGAGGTGGTTTTAGTCGGAGGGGCTTTACTGGCTGGTTTTCCTTTGCCGATTATTCCTGCTCAAATTTTATGGGTAAATTTAGTTGAAGATGGCTTGCCTGACATTGCTTTAGCTTTTGAGCCAAAAGAGAAAGATTTAATGAAAAGAGAACCCCAGCGCCGCAGCGCTCCTTTATTAACCCAGGAAATGAAAGCCATAATTTTTATTATCGGCTTAATTACTGATTTAATATTGCTGGGGTTGTTCTTCTGGCTCTGGCAAGCCAATCATGACCTATCTTATGTCAGAACAATGATTTTTGCCTGTTTAAGTATAGATTCGCTTTTTTACGTTTTTTCCTGTAAAAGCTTAAGGCGAAATTTGTGGCATATCAATCCCTTATCTAATAAATTCCTGCTTGCGGCCGTTGGCATTGGCATCTTAATGTTGGTCTTGGCTGTTTATCTTCCTCCTTTCCAAACTCTTTTAAAAACAGCTCCTCTTGGTTTTAGCGACTGGTTAATAATTCTGGGGTTAGGAATAATAGAATTAATTTTAATTGAAGCTACTAAGTGGTATTTTATCACTCGTCATCAAACATCAAGATAAATCGAAGATTTATCGAAGATCGAAATGAGTCGAAGACTCATTGAGCATTGATTTATATGCTGTTGTTTTACGTTTTCATTTTTATAGTTTCTTGTGCGGTGCTTTTTTATGCTGGCAAATTATTGGTAGAGATTTTGAATAGAATGGCCCGGTTTTTGGAGTGGCGAGAATTTGTCGTGGCTTTTATTGTTATAGCGGTAGTTGCCTCCATTCCCAATCTCTTTGTGGGCATCACCTCTGCCTTGCATCAAATCCCCCAATTGTCTTTTGGGGATATTGTCGGAGGAAACTTGGTTGATTTGACCATTGCCGTAGCTCTAGCTGCCCTGTTTGCTAGAGGCCTGCCAGCTGGGAGTAAAATGGTCCAAACTTCGGCAGCCTTTACAATGATAGTGGCTGTTTTTCCTTTACTCTTGATTTTAGACGGTAAGTTGGGCAGGGGAGATGGGATTTTGTTAATTTTAACCTTCGCCTTTTATGTTTTTTGGTTGTTTTCAAAAAAAGAGAGGTTTACTAAAATTTACGACGGTTCAAAAATTCCAGTAGTAAAAGAATTTAAAACTTTTATCAAAGATATAGGAAAGTTGTTTTTGGGAATTTTTCTCTTACTGGTGTCAGCTGAAGGAATTGTTAGGGCAGCTGCCTTTTTCTCTGAGAATCTAGACTTACCTTTGGTGCTAGTGGGAATTT
>ASKX01000018.1 GCA_000398025.1 Candidatus Paceibacter normanii SCGC AAA255-P19
CCTCATTGACCATTAAAGTGGTCGGAGTAGAAGTAACATCCAGTACTCCTTCAATCTTGATTTGACCTTGAGGCTTTAAGTGAACATTTCCTAAGTTTTCAAAGCGAGCATAAAACTCAACTGGCAGATGGGAATAAAAGCTTTTCTTGTTTTTGGTGGCAAATTCAAGCAGTTTTCCAGATTCAATTACCTCTCCGCCCACTTTCAGCAGAACTAAAGAACCAACCTTACCGGCTATGGCAATGGCTGTGGCTCCGGTTATAGCTTCCGGTGGCTGGGTGGAAAATAGAACGGCTGCGTAATGACCACCGGGCTCGGCATTTTCTGGCACCTCAATGGCAAATTGAATTTCTTTTCTTTCTTTAGGTGATAAAGGAAGGGGGCTGGTGTCAATTTTAATCCATTTTGATAAACCATACTCTGATTCTTCAACAAAGCCTGGTTCGCCGGCTTCGCCTCTGGCGATGAAATCTTGTAAGGAGGGGTAATACAAGTAAGAGTCGCTCGTTTCGTTAAAGACCTTGATGGTTTGCTTGATAACACTGCCGGGATTAGCATCTAATTCAAATTTGGGAGGCGAAACAGTCAGCGCTTGAACGCCCTGAGCTAAAACCACTCCAACCAAAACTAAAATTGTCGCGAGAAAAAACTTTTTCATTTTTGACGCTTCCCCCCTCCTAGAAGGTGCTGGTTAGGATGTAAGTGATGGTGTCGGTGTAAAGCCCAGCCGCTTGGTCGGGTGAGATACGGATGTTGTATTCAATAGCAATGTTGTCCCCTGCGGTGGTAGCCGGAGTGACGTCACCGGTAGCCAGCTGAGCCAGAGTGGCAGCCGTGGTGCTCGCAGTACCAGGAAGGTCGCCAGCGCCGTCGCCTTGATAAGCTGATTCGATAATAACTGAAGTGCCATCACCATAGCGGGCTGACTGGGAAGAAGCTAAGACGCCATAACCGAAAGTGCCTGACCATTGGGAAATCTCTACTGTGCCATTGGTTAAACCATCAGCATTGTCAGTGGCGCCGTTGGAATCGGTGTTTTGAACACTCAAGACATAGCCGCCAGCGGCATTGGTGGAAACAACAATGTTGGTTCCGGTAGCGCCGTTACCAATATTTGAGCCGGTGGCCGCTCCGTAATCTACCAAATTGCTTTTTCGGTTATAACCGTCTGCTCCGTTGGCAAAAGTTGCTCCTGAAACCGCGGTTCCGGTTACGGCAGTTGCCAAAGTGTAAGAATTGGGACCTGATCCCGGAGTAGTTGCCATTACCCAAACTTTGTCGGTATCAGTAGGATCAACATTCGCTCTAACTAAATCGCCGTCGTAATTGTTGATGGCCCGGTAAAGATTAGTGGCTACTTGAACGGCGGTTAAATAATTGTTTTCATTGTCAACAATGTCAACCTTGGCGTAAGAGGTAGTAGCGATTACGCCATCGTCAGAGAATTCATATATTATCCCACGGACAGTAACTATCTCGCTTTCATGAGTTCCAGAAGGAGTAATAGCTTGCAAGTCAATGGAACCGTAAGCGTTTCGGGCGCCGCCTAACTTGTGATAGGCGTTGGGCTCTAAAGTGCCAAAGTCAATGGAAGTGCCGCCATACAGGCTGAGTGATAAAACCGGATCAACGGTAGCGGTAATGACTACTGAATCATCGGCAACGATATAGACACCGATGTAAGTATCGTCAATGGTGGCGTCGGCAGCGTTTGTGGTCTTAACCAGAATTTGATAGAGACCAACAGTGGTAGGGTTGGTAATTTGCTCTATTCCGGTAACTCCGGCTGCAGCATTTCTTCCAATTTCAATAGTAACTGTTTCTCCAGCATCAATGTCGTCACCCGCTCCTCCTCCGCTGATAAAGGTAATGCTTCCTCCGTCTCCAGTGACAACGGTCACACCCCAGTTACCAGCTCCTTCAGCTCCGCCAACCACTAAAGTAAACTCACCAGCTACATCACCTGCCATGTCTACATCTTCAAAATTGAGAGCAGCCGGTAAAGTAAAACCAGAAGGGAAATCAACAACGACTTTTCCAGTAGTTGCTACAGCAGTGGTAGCGGTAAAGACGATGGTGTGGTTAGCAGCAACTAAAGTACCAGTAGCTGCTCCATCAACCGGGAAGTCGCCAATCAATTTAACAGTTTTCAGAAAATCATCAGTGCCGTCTTCAACAACTCTAACTGTAGAATTAGCGCCGGTACTGGCCGAAGTAATCTTAATCTTATTTGAGGCATAAGTAGCGTCGGCCAAGGTGGTTACATTACCATCAGCATCAATAGCAGCGGTAATAGCCGTAGCTAAGGTAGTGCCAGTGGTATAATTGCCGGCTGCGACATCAAGAGTTCCAGATTGGACTCCATCTACTTTAATGGTGAAATTGTCGTTAACATCATTGAGAACAATGAAGGAAACAGCAGCATCAGAGGTTTTATCAGCATCTCTGATGCTGGTGTCATCAGCAGTGTAACCTAAAGTAGCAGCGGCAGTACAATTAACAGCATCGTCCCAATCAATGTTGGCGTTTTGAGTGTTTCCGCCATCACCCCGAATGGTAAACTTATCGGTTGATTCATTGTAGGTAACGGTGTAAGTGTCGTCGGCATCACCATCAGTTGCTTCCAGGGCAGTTTTGACAGCAGCAGCCACTTCATCGCCAGTGTAAATAACTTCGGCAATTAAACCACCGCTGGTAATTAAGTCGGTAGTGGTGTCGCCGGGTAAACCGCTGCCATCTGGGTCCCAATAAATGTCTTCATTGGTAGCAGCGACGAAAATAAAGGCGTCGGTGACAGTGTCAGTGCTTTGAGTGTAGCCGGCTGTAGCTGTACCGGTTCCTGAAACTTGGGTTCGGGTTAGAGTGTCTTTGGCGCTGGTTAATCTGGCAGCCATTCCAACAGAAGGAATTATTGCCATATTCAACATCACCGCCAAAAGCAAAACCAGCGAAATTTTAGGAATTAGTTTATATTTTCTCATTTTTTTCATTAGTAATTAGTTACTAGTAGTTAATGATTCGACCTTTTGTTGTTTTTTATTTTCGACCTTTTTTAAAATGTTGTTGTACATATATATGTAACGGTGTGGCTGTATCTGCCAGCTGTGGTTGCAGAATCAACTATGGCTTTGTAAGTGACGGTGACGACTGAGGGGTCAACCGGGCCGGAGCTGGAAGCTATAGTCTGGGTACTGGAAGTAATGGCGTAATCTTGGTCTGACATTTGGCCTTCAGCTGAGCCAGAAGTTCTTACTCCATATTCTTCTCCTCTACTAACCGCGCTATCAGTCACGTCATCGATATCGCCCAAGCCATCGCCCAATCTTAAATTGCCGTCTTCTTGAATTGTTACTGCGTAACCATATTCAGCATTAGTGGAAGCAGTTAGTAAGTTGCTATCAAAACTCATTTGGTTTGGCACCAAAGCGCCCAAGTCAATCCATTTTTTATCTATTGAAAAGGTTAAGCTTAAATCAGAAGTGGTGGCTGAAGTTTCGGTAGACCAATCGGTTTCAGTAAAATCTTCATCTCTGGCTTTAGCTTTCATTTTGTAAGTGGTGGTTTGCTTCAAGCCAGTTACGGTTTCGCCGGTGCCATTTCCCCAATTAGCGTAGGCTTGCCAAACCATTGAGCCCCCTAAAGTATTGTCTGCTTGGATATATTGGGTGGTTGCCCAATTGTCATCTGATATGGCAATGGCGTATTCGGCATCTTCGGGATTATCAATCTGGGCATCCCGTGAAATCTCATAAGCGGTTTTCGCCCGATTGTAAACCCCCAGTTCATCTAAAACTCCATTTAAATAATTAGTGCTGATTTTTCCTAACTTCACGGCATCGGCTGCCACTCCCGTACTGTCTGTTACCGCCACGTGAGTCCAGCTGGTAGTCAATCCATCGCTTTTTTGGACTCCATTGACAAAAATAGTCGGGGAAGGAAAGCCGGTAGCGGAAATGGTACCGGTAGAAACACTGATATTTACCGTTGCCGATAACTCCAAGATTTTCTCGGTGGTGCTGTTGGCTTTAATCCAAAACTCAACAGTTTTTATCCCCGTGCCAACAGTGCCAACATCTATATAATCATCTGTACCATCAAAATCTAGGGCGCGGCCGAAGCGGCCGTCGGCGGTGACTGGGCCAACTACTTTGCCATTGTTCCCTGTATCAGACAAATCGGTAATTTGGTCCTGAACTTTAAAATACAAACTTTCAACGTTGGCAGAATAACTCCAGGAAGAGCCGTCATAATATTTCACCTGGTCAGCTTCGCCAGAGGTGTTGCCCTGGAAAGTACCGGAACCGGAATCAGGAGTAAAAACTATCCAGTATTCCATGCCGGCCGTAATTACCGAAATGGCATTCAAAGCAATGTGAGTGGCTGAACCGGCATTCAAAGTAATGTTGTTAGCATAGGCGTCGGTATAAACCAAGGTGCCGGAAGGTGAGCCATCGGAATCGGTTTCGATTCTGATATCGCCAACTAAATTGCCTGCAGCAGTTTGATAAAGGTCTATGGCTGAAATTCGGGTAGCGGAGCCGGCCTGGAATTTCTGGGCAATTTTAGTGTTGGTAGAAGTATCAATGGTTTCTGAAGCTACTCCGGTAGTGGTATAGCTATCAATTAAAGGGTCGGTATTGAATTTATAATGTGCCACCAAAGCAGGGTCAGTGTCGTTTAATTCATAACCGCGATTAATTCTGAAATTTAAACTATTGTAGGAACCAGTGTTCAATAGGGTAGGGGTAGCTGGCTGGTCGGCCTGAATACCATAACTCATAGCTCCGCCAATTTGATAACTTTGACTTTCCGATTTGCCTTCGCCCACTTCTCCCAAAGTTTCCAGCATTTTATAATTGGTTGATTCTTCAATCTGGCCACCAGGAGTAATGGCTTCATAATCTATCCGGTAATTAGGGCTTTCCATTATGCTGCCAGCCACAACGGGGAAAAACATCAATGATATTATTAAAAAAGTACTGGCAATCATTTTGAACATTTGACATTTCACTGTTCGTTAACTGGTACCAGTAAATATAAATATTCCTGGGCTTCAGCTTTTTCAATAATGGGAACGATCTTGCCCGCTCTTCCGGTTTCATCCGGAGTAACCTCCACCTTGTCAGAAAAGGCCTTTTCTAATTTTCCTTTGACTTCGGCAATTTTTTCTTCAGGATAAGGAACAATTACCGCTCCCTCCTCTGGTTGAGGACGAACCGGCTTTTCGACTATTAGCATCTCCCCGGGAACTTCCTGCCAGGGACGAATGGCAAACCGATAAGCCCTATCCACAATTCTGGCAAAATCTGTAACTTCTTTTTGAATATTAGAAACTAAAAGTTGGTACCCCTTAACTATGTCATCCGCATCTTGGGCTATCCCTTCTTCAAGCTGATCATTTGCCTTAACATAACTTTGAACAATTTTCTGAGCCATTCCAGAAAATTGATGACCAAGCCATTGAAAGTATTCCTGGAAAATCTCAACCGTGCCTTCGCCAACACTAGCTGCCTGATAACCTGCCATTGCTAATCGGGAATCTATTTCTTCAGAGACAGAGCCTCCGAAGGAGGCAAAGGTGGAAAAGAGAGTGGAGCTCTCTTTGACTACAAACTGAAAAGATTGAGGTATCTCAGAAACGGTATTGATAACCAAATCAACCACTCCCTTATCAAAATCGTCGTTGAGTTCTACCACTAAGGGGTTGGCAGTTTCGTAAAAACTATAAAAGCTTCCCTTGTTATGAAATGCTCCGGTTATAAAAGCAACAAAAACCAGCACCATGACAAATTCAAAACGAATCCCCGTAGTAAAAAATTTCATTACGGAGAGCAATGATGGTGCTGGCTCAACCGGAAGATTTTCCGGAGGTAAAATAACTTTTTTATTATTTAAATTGTTATTATGTTCTTCGATGTGCTGCAAGTACTCTTCCAGCCATTCTTTTTTGGTTACCCAGTTGCGGCCAAACTTTATTGCTTTCAACTTTCCCTGTCTGGCTCGCAAAGATAAATACTCTTGCGAATAAGAGCAACGCTGAGTAGCTTCTTGAAGAGATATGTAAACTGTTTCCTCCTTGTTCATTGCCTTGACAAATAATGTCTGATATTTATAATTTAAGCTGAGGACCTAAAAGAAAACCCTCCTATTTCGACCTTAGGCAGGCTTTCTGGGTCCTCTTTTTTTAGCTTGGTTTTTGATAACCGATACTATATTTATTTATACACAGATTATCTTATTTTCCGATAAACAAAAGGCCTAGTCAAGGCCTAAGTTGTGGATAAGTTTTAACTATAAAAAACCTATCGGATTTTTATGTTTTGGAGAATACCCAAAGCAGCAAAAGTGGCTATTAAACTGCTTCCACCGTAACTAACCAAAGGCAGAGAAATGCCGATTATCGGTAAGACTCCCAAGTTCATACCGATATGAATGAAAATTTGAGAAATCAAAAGAATAGCTAGGCCCGAAACAAAAAGCCGAGGGAAATTGCTCTCAGCTGATATGGCAATTTTCACAATCCGCCAGATCAAAATCGCAAATAAAAGAAACAGGAAGGCTACTCCCAATAACCCTGTCTCTTCGGCAATAGCCGAAAAGATAAAATCGGTCTGAGGCTCAGTTAAAAAACCATATTGAGTCTGAGATCCTTGGCCAATTCCTTGACCGAAAAGGCCACCCGAGCCAATGGCAATTTTAGCTTGATTTTGGCTCCAAGATATTCCCAGGGGCTCTATCGGATAAATAAAACTTGAAATTCTTTCTTTCTGATAATCTTTCAGTAAAAAGGACCAGCTCAAGATTAAAATCATGAGAAGGCATAAAACTAAAATTAAAAAGTGACGAAGTTTTATTCCAGAAATAATCAACACTCCTACCCAGAGGGCAGCTAAAATTAAAACTGAACCCAAATCTGGCTGAAGAAAAATCAAGGAAGCTGGTATTAAAACATAAAAACCAGAAAGTAAAATGTGCCTCACTCGATACATTTCGATGTGGCGCATAGAGAAGTATTTAGCCAATAAAACAATCAAAATAATTTTGGTAAATTCTATAGGGTCCACGTAAATCGGCCCCACTTTATACCATCCTTTTACTCCTCTGATTTCTGGAGCGAAAAAGAAAAGTCCAGCTAAACCCGCCAAGCAAAGAAAATAGAGAATTAAAATTAAATAAGGATCTTCTCTCAAAGCCCGCCAATCAAAGAAACTCAAGAGAAGCATTAAAAGAATAGCGATGCCAAAAAAAATAATCTGTTTCTTAAAATTCAAAAAATCCCCCTGGCCAAGGGAGGAACTATAGATTGATGAAAGCCCGATGCCAACCAACAGTAAAGCAACGGTAATTAAAAGCCAATCTAATTGTTTAAAATGCTGCCACATCAATCAGATAGTAATTTAAGAAATTCTTTTTCAGTTATTGTTTTAACGCCTAGTTTTTGGGCTTCGGCAAGCTTGGAACCAGGATTTTCACCGGCTACCAAGTAATCAGTTTGTTTGCTAAGGGAACTAGCGGGATGTCCTCCTAACATTCTTATTTTTCTTTCGGCTTCCGAACGAGTCAAAGCTTCTAAAGTTCCGGTTAAAACAAAGGCGAGCCCCTGGAGTTTTCTGCCTACTTTTTCTGGCGGCAATATCTTTACTCCGACTTTTAATAAACTTTCAATTAGTTTTTGGTTTTTCTTTGATTGAAACCAATCGTGAATACTTTTAGCCACTATCCCTCCAATATCGGGAATTTTTTCTAAATCTTCTTTAGAGGCCTTTTCCAATTTATCAATACTACCAAGATAATTGGCTATCGCAATAGCCGTCTCCTCCCCT
>ASKX01000019.1 GCA_000398025.1 Candidatus Paceibacter normanii SCGC AAA255-P19
TAACTACTGCTCAAGGCAATGCCGGCGTTATCTACACCGGCTTTTTAGCTGGCTTTTTGCCCTTGTTAGATAAAAACCCAGTCGATGCTAAAAAATTGGCTAAAGCATTTAAAGAAGGAGCGGCCAGAGCCAGAAAGTCTATTCAAAATCCCAAAGAAGGAACAATTTTGGATGTGATTGATGCGGCGACTGAAACCTTCAAAAAAGAAGCAGAAAAAGAGAAAAATATTATTAATATTCTAAAGTTGGCGACAGAAAACGCTAAAGAAGCTCTTTTGGCTACTCGAGAAAAAATGGAAATTTTTCGGAAAGCCAATGTGGTAGATGCTGGAGGTCTGGCTTTTTTAATGATTTTGGAGAGTCATTTGGAAGCTTTAGAAGGAGAAAGAAGAAAAGAAGAGAGGAAAGAGGAGAAACCTTCCGAGGGGATCAGAAAATTTGTTCAGACCCTTTCTAACCGCTACGAAGTAGTTGCCCTAATTCAAAACCCCAAATTTGACGAAGAGGCTATCCGCCAGAAATTAAAGGGGTGGGGTGATTGTTTAGATATTGTTCGGGTTAAAGAGAGAATGAAAATTCACATCCATACTGATTACCCCGAAGACGTAAAAAAAATAATGAGGGACTTGGGCCAAATCTTAAACTTAAGAGAAGAGGATATGGCTAGAGAAGTGGCTGGCGAAGAGTCAGTCAGGAAGGTTTCTATCGGTCTAGTTACTGATGATGTAGCCATGTTGTTACCTAAAATTACTGAGAAATATCAAATTGAAATCCTTCCCGTTCGATATGAATGGCCAGAGGAGAAGGATTTGCCGGGCGAAAATATTTATCAAAAAATGAGAGAAGCGGAAAAAAGAGGAGTTCCAGCTACGGTTAAAACCACTCAAATTAATCCCCAGCAGTATTTAGATGTTTACAAAAAACAATTAGAGAGATTTGAAAAAGTTTTATGCGTTACTCTTTCTTCTAAACTTTCTGGTTGTTATAACTCAGCTCTGCAAGCCAAAGAAATGTCAGAAGATCCTGGCAAAATTTTTGTTTTAGATTCTTTCACTGCTGCTTCCGGTCAGGCCCTTTTAATCTTGCGGGCCATTGAATTAATTCAAGAATATCGAGAGATAGATGAAGTGATGGCTGAGCTCAAAAAATTAATTCCTAAGATTCACACTTATATTATTTTTGAAGACCCCAAGTGGATAGAAGGAATCGGCCGAATTACTAAATCTCAAGGGAAATGGATTAGAAGAATTAAAAAAATAAATATCCATCCCTTAATGGAAATAAAAGATGGGCTAGTTACTAAAGGAGGAATGATGTTTGCCTCGGGCACTGGCGAAGCTCTTTTTAAAAAGGTTCTCAAAGAAAGCAAAAAAGCCAGGAGAGAAGGAAAGAAGATTAGAGTGGTAATTGGTCATGCCGATAAAGCTGAAGAAGCGGAAAAGCTAAAGAAATTATTAAAAGCAAAAATAAACACCGAAGTTCCTTTTATTAGTTTGGGGCCAACTGTTGTTTGTGCGGCTGCTGGCCCTGGTACTTTAATTATCGGCTGGACAGCCGTCTAACCTTATATATGTATATCAAAGGCGTAGGAATGACAAAATTTGATTATTCTGATAAACCCTGGTGGCGTTTTGCCTACGAAGCTGCTATGGAGGCCTTGGAAGATGCCAGAGGAATGAAGATTTCTAATATTGATGCTATTGTTTTGTCGGCCGTTTCCAGTGCCGCTGGCGGTGAACACCAAACTCATAAAATTTCTCTACTTTCTGATTTATTTAAAACTAATGTTCCTGTTATTGAACTTCCCTCAGTTTGTGCCGGAGGCGGAGTGGCTACCTGGGTTGCTAATCGCTTAGGTTTCAGAAATGTCCTAGCGGTTTCAGGTGAGAGATTAGTTGATAGCCCTTCAGAAATAACCACCGACTGGATAATGTCAGCTGCCGAAAGAGTAATTGAGCAAACCGAAGGAATGCTTTTCCCGGTTCAGAATGTTTTGGTTTGGCAGCAATATATGGCAAAGTATGGAGCCACCATGGATGACTTAGCCTTGATTGCCCATAAAAATCACCACAACGCCGCTTTAAACCCTAAAGCTTATTACTATAAAAGACCAGTTTCTTTAGAGGATATTAAAAAATCTCCAATAGTTGCCTCCCCTTTCAGGTTAATGGACTGTTCCTTATCGGTTAACGGTGGAGCAGCCGCCATTCTTTCTGCCGAAAAATCAGATGTTGAAATTATAGGTTCTAGCATGGCCACAGATTATCTTTTAACTTTTGGTAGAGAGCTAATTACCCATTTTAAAGCCACCAGAATAGCAGCTAAACAAGTTTTTAATCAAGCCAAAATAAAACCTCAGGACATTGATGTGGCTGAGGTGCACGACGCTTTTACGTCAGTAGAATTGTTTTCTTACGAAGATTTAGGATTTGCCCCGATTGGAAAGGGGGCAGATTTAATTAGAGAAGGAAAAGTTAATTTAGATGGGTTTTTGCCGATTAATCCTTCCGGCGGCTTGAAAGCTAAAGGCCATCCAATTTCAGTAACTGGCTTGGCTCAGATATACGAAATTACCAATCAATTGCGGGGAAGATGCCAGGATCGACAGGTGAAACCTCAAGGCAAGAATCCCAAAATTGGTCTTTGCCATAACATTGGCGGAGCTGGCGGTAGCGTCACTATTCATATTTTGAAGAAGGTCTAAATTTTTTACCAGTTTTACCTGGAAGATAAGGAATTAAAAGACAATTAAGCTCTTTCAAATTATTTTTCTTTCTGATTTTATTGATTTTTAATCCATTATCCCAGGTTTCTTCGGTAAGTAAAATCGCTTCTGCCTTCCTATCTTTAATTGCTGGACCATAAACATCATTAATTTTAACAACTTCAGCTTTTAAGCCGATTTTTTTAAGATAGTTTTCCAGAGTTTTCTTTCTTTCTCCAAATTTCCGGACTTCTTTAAAGTGTTTTTTTCTAGCTTTAACCATTTGATCAGAACAGAGGCCAATTGTTGCCTTCTTTCCATAGCGTTTAGCCATGGAAAGGAAATATTGATGGCCGAGATGGAGACCATTAAAGGTTCCTCCCAAGAAAATTTTTTCAAATTTTTCTTTTCGGAATTTCTTCAGTAATTTCCTGAACTCTTTCTTTGTCTTGAGAGTCACTTCAATTAAGCAAACTCCTTTTTCTGGAAAACCATAGACAACAGCGGTATTTTTCTCAGCTAATAAAACCGAAGGAATGACCAAAAGATCTTCTTCTCCTTCAATAAAAACATTTTTGTTACTTTTGATTGCTTTTTTGAGAACTGGCCAGACTTCTTTCTGAATTATTCCTGGCGGATTACTTCCCCTGAGAGAAAACTTTGGTAATTTTTTAACCCGTTTCCTTTTTATCCTCCCATCAAAAATTTTTACATCTGAAGGAAGAACGAGAGAGCAATAGTCGCCAACCGTAATGATTTTTTTGAATTTCTTTTTTTTCGTAAATCGTTGAAATTTTTTAAGAACTTCCCCTTTTCCATTGAAAAGAGGAACGCCCCAAACTTTCCTTAGTTCTCCCCTAAGCTTATTTGGCAAAAAATAAGTTCGCACCATAAAACCTATTATACACCAAGATTTTATGTAATAAAAGCGAAGGTTAAAATGGAGCGAAGCTTCATTGCACCATGTTCTATCAATGTCCCCAATGTAAAAAAACCTGGCAGTATCCAATTGAAAAATGCCCTGATTGTTTTCAGGGCCTGGAGAAAGTTTCAGCGAAAAAAGCCAAAGTAATTGGGATTTCCCAGGTTAACATCCCTACAATCTTGCACCCAAAAGTGCCTTACTTTGTTTTGGTTTTGGAAGATGAGAAGGGAAACAAATGGGCTCAAAAATCAATCAAAGAATATAAAATTGGAGAGGAAGTTAGTTTTGAACCAAGCCAAAATAAAGATGCCGTGGCTATTTGGCGAGCTAAATACGATATTTCAGAAGCAATGGAAAAGGTGATTGAGTTGATTGGCGGTTTAAAAATCAGCCCTCAAGCTAAAATTCTAATCCTGCCGACCTTAATTGCCCCCAGGCATCCTTACTTGGCAGCAAATACCAATCCCAAATTTTTAGATACTTTACTTAGACATCTTAAAAATTTGGGAGCAGATCCCAAAAATATTAAAGTAGCAGCTCAAAGTTTTGATGAAATTCCTATTGAGGCCTCAGCTCAAAAATCTCAACTTTTAGATGTTTGTCTTTCTTATCAAATTACTCCTTTAGATTTAGCTAAGAGTAATTTTCTGAAAAAGGAACAAGACGGTTTCGTTTGTGAAATTTCTGAAGAGGCCTTTAATTCAGATTTAATTATTAATCTGCCAATTTTAAAGCTGGACACTAAAATGAAGGTGAAAGGAGCAGCTGAGAATTCTTTAAAATTTTTAAAGAAAGAATCCTACCTTTCTTTACAATACCTTTCTAGCCAGGAGGAAATTGTGGAAAATATCCAAAAAGTTTTGCCAAAGTATTTAACCGTAGCTGATGCTCAGACCATCCAAAAAACTAACGGCTTTACTGCCCTTCTTGGTTTAACCTTAGCCAGCTACAACCCTCTTAATTTAGACCGGGTTTTCGCTGAAATCTGCCTGGTAAAGGATTTGCCAGAGTACCTAAAAAAGATTAAAATTGAGGATATTCCCATTGCTGGCAGAGCCATTCAAGAGCTCCAGTATGACGTGGATCGAGTTTAAGC
>ASKX01000020.1 GCA_000398025.1 Candidatus Paceibacter normanii SCGC AAA255-P19
AAAAAAAAGGTTAAAAAATCTAAGCTGCATCTAAGGTTGGCAGTAATTCAGGTGGGAGAAAATTTAGTCTCTCAAGTTTTTATTAACCAAAAGAAAAAGGCCTGTGAGAAAGTGGGTTTGAAATTCAAGCTTTATAAGTTTCCCGCCAAGATTAAAGACTTAGAGTTTAAAAAAGAAATTAAGAAAATAGTTCAAAACCCAACCAATTCGGGGGTGATTATTCAATTGCCCCTGCCAGAGAAGTTTTTCCCTGAAGACTTCCTCAATTTGATTCCTGAAGAAAAAGATATTGACGTTCTTTCTGAGCACAGTTTAGGTAAATTTTATCAAGGGACCCTAAGAATTTTACCGCCAACCGTTAATGGTATTCTGCAGCTTTTGAAAGATTACAAGGTTACTCTAAAAGGAAAAAATGTGGTTATAGTGGGAGCTGGCAGATTAGTCGGTTTTCCCTTAGCCACTCAATTGTTAAAAGAAAAAGCTACCCTTTCAGTTTTAAATGAGTTCACCCGAGACACCCCTTCCTTTACTAAAAAAGCTGACATTTTAGTGTCAGCAGTAGGGAAACCGAATTTAATTAAAAGTAAGATGGTTAAAAAAGGAGTAGTGGTAATAGATGCTGGTTCTTCTAGAAAAGACGGGAAAGTGGTAGGCGATGTAGATTTTCAAAGTGTTGCGAAAAAAGCCAGTTATATTACTCCGGTTCCCGGCGGCGTCGGTCCCTTAACCGTAGCTTGTCTCTTAGAAAATTTAGTTAAACTCTATAAGAAATAGAATGTGCCGCGGGTGGGACTCGAACCCACATGGGATTTCTCCCATACGATTTTGAGTCGTACGCGTAAACCAATTCCGCCACCGCGGCCTGTTTTTTATTCTATCAGATTTTCTCTCCTTTTTCAATGTGATTGCACTCTTTGTTGGAGCATTTGATTTGTTTTCTTTTCGTTTCTACTAAAAGAGAGCCGCATTTGGGGCACAGTTGAGCAGTGGATTTACCCTGCACCATTTTGGTGCAGGGTTTATCCCACAAAGCAAAGTCGCATTTGGGAAAGCGATTGCAGCCATAAAAAATCTTCCTCTTTTTAGTTCTTTTTTCTACTATTTTACCTTTGCCGCATTTGGGACACTTTACGCCCAAATCATTTTCTTCTAAAGATTCAGTGTATCTGCACTGGGGAAACTTAGAACAAGCATAAAATTGACCATATTTACCCAAACGGATTAGAAGAGGAGAACCACATTTAGGACAGGTTTTTTTAGTTGGTTTTTCAGTTACCTCCTTTTTTGAAACTTCTTGATATTTTTTCTGAAGATTTTCTTCAAAGGGTTGATAAAACTTTTTTACCATTGGAACCCATTTTTCTTCACCTTCAGCAATTTTGTCTAAATCTTCTTCCATTTTTGCTGTAAACCCAATATCAACAATGTTGGGGAAATGACTTACTAAAAGGTCGTTGACTACTGTGCCAATTTCCGTTGGCCGGAATTTTCTATTTTCATCTTTTTCAATATAATTTCTTTCTTGAATAGTTGATAAAATGGGAGCATAGGTTGAAGGCCGGCCGATACCATTTTCTTCCAAAGTCTTAATCAAAGTAGCTTCAGTGTATCTGGGAGGCGGTTGAGTAAAATGCTGAGAGGGGATTAATTTTATTAATTCTAGAATTTCATCTTTTTCTAAAGGCGGTAATTCATTTTCTTCAAACTTTATCGGATAAACTTTCAAGAACCCGTCAAACTTTAGGATTTGGCCGGTGGCCCGAAAAACATAATTTTTAGCTTCAATATCAACAGTAGTAGAGTCAAAAATAGCCTGGCTCATTTGGCAAGCAACAAACCTTCGCCAAATAAGGTCGTAAAGTTTTAATTGATTTTGCTCTAATTTTACTGATTCAGGCGTTTTGTTGGAATAGGTTGGTCTAATTGCCTCATGAGCTTCTTGGGCTCTGCCTTTAGCTTTGTACCTTCTTAAAAAACCAACCCAATAATCTTTACCGTAATTTTCTTCGATAAATTTTTTAGCTGAAAATAAAGATTGATCGGAAAGATTTAGAGAATCAGTTCGATGGTAAGTAATAAATCCTTTCTCATAAAGCTGTTGAGCTAACTGCATAGTTAGCTTGGCGGGAAACCTAAACTTTTTCCAGGACTCTTGTTGTAGAGTAGAGGTAGTAAATGGCGGAAAAGGATTTCTCTTTACCTCTTTTTTCTCCACGTCAACTACTTTGTATTTTGTCCCTGCCAAATCCTTAACAATTTTATCTGCCTCTTTTTTATTTTTAATTGCCAACTTGCCTAAAACCTTACCGTCCTTTTTTATTAAAATAGCTTCAAATAGCGAGCGCCGAGATATGTCGAGGCGCGAAGCTGAAGATGAAGCTTTAGCTTCATCGCCTTCAGCTTGTTGAAGCTTATCCTCAACAGATTTTTTAAGGAGCGTAGCAATGATGGTCCAGTATTCTTGAGGAACAAAATTTTTAATTTCTCTTTCTCGTTCTACCACTAATCTAACTGTCACTGATTGGACTCTACCAGCTGAAAGACCTCTAGCTACTTTCTTCCATAAAAAAGGGGACAGCTTGTAGCCGACAATTCTATCTAAAATTCTTCTAGCTTGCTGAGCATCTACCAAGTTTATATCAATCTTTCTGGGATTTTTTAAAGCCCCTTCAATGGCTGATTTGGTGATTTCGTGGAAAACAATTCTTTGATAGGAACGCTGACCATTCAAATTTAGAGCTTCAGTTAAGTGCCAAGCAATGGCTTCGCCTTCTCTATCTTCATCAGTAGCTAAAATGACTGATTTTGCTTTTTCTACTTCTTTTTTTAAGCTTTTAATTATCTTTTTTGATTTGAGAGGAACAATATATTTCGGCTGAAAATCATTTTCAATATCAATACCAAGCTCACTTTTTGGTAAATCCCTAATATGACCATAAGAAGACAAGACCCGATGTTCTTGGGTTAAAAACTTTTGAATAGTGTTTCCTTTAGTTGGACTTTCAACAATAACTAATTGCATACCAAGTTTTTATTTATAAAAACGCAGGTCGAAATGAAACTTTAGTTTCATTGAGCATTCATTGAGTTTATCATTTTATCTTTAATTTTTCTATCGCTTCTGATAACATTTGACAGTAAAGATTTAGCCCGACTTGATTGATATTGCCTGATTGCTCTTTGCCTAAAATATTACCGGCTCCTCTAATTTCCAAATCTTTCAAAGCAATTTTGTAACCCGAACCCAATTCTTCAGCTTCTTTTAAAGCATCTAATCGCATTTTAGCTTTTTCTGAAAGGTGACCGCCGTAGAAAAAGTAGGCGAAAGCCGGAAGATATGACCTGCCAATTCTTCCTCTAATTTGATAGGCCTCAGCTAAACCTAACCTGGTGGCATCAGCCACAATCAAGGTATTAACATTGGGAAGGTCCAGACCATTCTCAATAATAGTGGTCGCCACCAAAACATCAATTTTTCTATTTTGGAAATCAGCCATTACTTTCATCAATTCTTTTTCTTTCAATCTGCCATGGGCTATGCCAATTTTAGCTCTGGGCACCAATCTTTCTAAAAACTTTTTAGCGGTTTCAATAGTTTCTACTCGGTTGTGCAGATAATAAACTTGTCCTTTTCTTGCCAGCTCTTTTTTTATTGCCAGAATAATAACTTTTTCATTCCAGGGTTGAATAAAGGTTTTTATTGGCAGTCTACCCACCGGCGGAGTTTGAATGATACTTACATCTTTTAACGAAGATAAAGCCAAATAAAGGGTGCGAGGAATAGGGGTAGCTGAAAGCGATAAGACGTCCAAAGAGGCTCTAACTTTTTTTAATTTCTCTTTCTGCCTTACTCCAAATCTTTGTTCGTCGTCAATAATCAATAATCCCAGGTTTTTAAACTCAACATCGAAAGAAAGGATTCTGTGAGTGCCAATGACCATATCTACCCTGCCAGCTTTTAAATTTTCTCCAATTTCTTTTTGTTCTTTTTTGGTTTGTAAGCGGGAAAGCAGAGAAATTTTAATTGGCAAATCTTTCAGCCTTTCTTTAAAACTTTGAAAATGCTGATTGGCTAAAATGGTTGTCGGACAAATCATAGCTACCTGATAACCGGACTTAATTACTTTGATTGCCGCTCTTAAAGCTATTTCAGTTTTGCCAAAACCCACATCACCACAAACAATTCTATCCATAGGTTTATCTTCCTCTAAATCTTTTTTTACTTCTTCAATTGTTTCAATTTGGTCAGGGGTTTCTTCGTACCGAAAACTTTCCATCACCTT
>ASKX01000021.1 GCA_000398025.1 Candidatus Paceibacter normanii SCGC AAA255-P19
ATCAGGAGAGAGATGCTGAATGGAATTGGATCCCAAATTGGCCGGTGGAAATCTCGGAAAGTCCGGGGTCGTCACCGACTGAAAGGGAGATTAAAAACTCTCAAATGGACTTCCCGAAAGAGCTGGATATTGACGATCCAGAGGAGCGGAATTTTTATATCCTCTATAATGACTGGGATGGTAATAAAAAAGGTATATATAAGGTAGAGGATACAAGCGTTCGCCAGCTGGAAATTCAAGAATATCTAAGATATCCAGAGATAATTAGTCTAGACAGTCTGGTTTATTTTGGGACATTGTCTTCGGGGACTCTAGCGGTTGGGGTAACTTGTCTGGATGGGGTTCGAGTTTTCTCTCTTTCTACTGAAGGTGAGAGATTTACTTCGCCCGAATGGTCCCTAAACGAGATGGAAGCTCCAGACACCCAAAACTGCCAGGTGGTATTCTCTCCCGATTTTGCTGAGAGTGGTGTCATTTTCGCCGCCACTTCCAGTTCCTTCGCCCGAAGTCATAAAGACGTCTTGATCCCAATATCCTTAATGGACGTTTCGGGAGAGATCAACCAGCTCTCTCCCTCGCCTAGATTTTCAGTGGATAGAACTTTATTCCTTAATTATGGGAATAAAGATATCCTTAAGCTGGTCCTGGCGGAGGACTACCGGTTAGAGCAGGCAGAAAGGATTCTTTTTGTCTCCGAAGGATTTAATCCAGCCAAAATAAAGATAGAGCCCCTCTCTAATTATTTCGTTTTTGTTTTTGAGATTGAGGCCAATCGGTTTTGGCTGACTAAAAATGGGGGGCTATCTTGGACAAAGAGAAAGATAACGATAGAGATGATGGATATTGAGGTAGTCGATGAAGAAACTGTCTGGGCTGCTGGAAAAGACAGCATGGTTTATCAAAGTAAGGATACCGGAAAAAGTTGGCCCCTGAGGATTAGGTCAGGAATAAAATGGCTCCAAGAGATTGAGCTTGGGCCGGGGACAAAAATTCTAACTGTCGGGGGGATAAAGGAAAATAGCTTCGAAACAATTTCTTTACTTGAAGAGAGAGGCGAACCTGAATTTCTACCGGTTCTTCCTGTTTCCGGAACGTATCAGGATATGGTTTATACTCCTCAAGACAGATCTATTTATTGCCTAGTTAATAGCCAGCTTTACAGGTTTCCCATAAAAGGAAAAAGCTGGGAGGAGATAACCGGTCCCGGTGGAGGCACTACCGAGATGATAGTTTCTTCCCAGGGCCTGTATCTTTCTTCTTCTCCTCGGGTCTATTTTTCTTCTCTACCGCTGAGTGAGGATTCACAGTGGGAACAACTTGAGACCGAGGAAAGCTGGAGAGGGTGTAGATTAACTAAACTTGAGAAGAAGATTAATCTCCTATTTTTCTGGGATTACTCAAGGATATTTCTCTATCTGCATCAGATTTTAGAGGAAGAACCAGAAGAGGAAATTCTTCCCAAGCCAGTTGAGCCTGAATTGGTTGAACCTGAGTCAGTTGAGCCCAAACCGGTTGAGCCTCAACCAAAAAAACCTGAAGTAGTTGAACCTGAAGTAGTTGAGCCTGAAGTAGTTGAACCTGAGCCGGCAAAACCCGAAGTAATAGAGCCTGAGTTGATTGAACCGCCAGCAGAGAAACTACTCCCGCCTCAGCTAGCTCCCGAAAAACCAGGAAAAGGATTGACCGTTTCAATTGTCTTTAATATCGTACAATTTCTTGTTATAATTTTCCTAATTATAGTCATTATCCGATTGAGGAGGTGGTTATTCGGCTAAAGACAAAAAGCGCTCAGCTAGCATTACATTAGCTGAGCGTATTTATATTTCTTAAAATTTTGCTAAAATAAGAGAGTATGTTTAATCTGCCGGGAATTGAAAAAGTTACCAGAGATGCGACTGTCACGCATTTCTTTTTAATGTTTGGTTATAAGGTTTTTTCTCTTTATTTCCCCTTGTTCCTGGTAGCCAGGGGCTTTTCTCTTCCCGAAGTAGGATATACTTACCTTTTGATTTATCTGCCTTTAGCCATTTCTGCTCCGATTGTTGGTTTTTTTAATCATAAAATAAATCCAGCTGCTCTAGCTACCGCCGGAATTTTAGGCTACGCCATTTATGCCCTGGGAATGATTTTGATTCAAAATTCTACCCTTTTCTATTTTTGGCAAGTTTTATTGGGCGTTTCGGCTGCCTTATTTTTTACTTCGGCTCGGGGCATTTTAATAGCTTCACCAGTTGAAAATTATGATCGAGCTTTTGGCTGGTTTTATTCCGCTCCTTTTTATGCCGATGCCTTGGCTCCCTGCATTGGCGCTTTTTTGATTTGGAAATTTAATTTTATTGGTGTTTTTATTTTCAGTTTGGTTTTACAAGTGCTGACTGCTGGTTTTTGTTATTTTCAATTGAGAAAGCCGGAAATCAAGCCGCTTGATAAGTTCTTCAATCTGGATAAATTTAAACAAAACTATCTGAAGGTTTTTCAAAAGCTAAAGAGGAAAGAAATTCTTTTTCCAATTGTCATTTCCTCTTCCATTTTACTTTTAGCCGGTTTTTATCGTGCCTTTTTCGTTTTGTTTCTTAAAGAATCCTTAAACTGGTCCCAAAATCTAATTTTAATTTTAGTTTCAGCATCTTCGATTTTATTTTTACCTCTTTCCTTTTTTCTAATTAAGCGACTGGAAGTTTTTAGAAGTGAAAAAAATATTTCTCAAGGAGGATTAATTACCGGGAGTTTCTCAATTTTATTTGGTATTTTAATGCCAGCTTTAAGCTTTTTCAGTATTTTAATCATCAAAGCTGGCCAATTTGCCGGCTCGCTGGTTGCCAACGCTGGTAGATCGGGTTTGGTTTCCCAGAAATTGAGGGAAAACCCTGAAGAGGCTGGCGCCTTAGATACGGTTTTTTCTCCCTTAGGGGTGGCCTTGGGAGCTTTGATTTCTGGTTTATTGATTGGCTTTTTGGGTTATCAGTTGTTATTTATCCTGGGTGGAGCTTTGGTGGTTATGGTAGTAGCTTTAACCGGGCTTGCCAAATCAAAAAAAATTAATTAAAATATGTAAAGCTCAATGAATCTTCGATTCATTTCGCGCCTTCGATAAACTTTTAATTTATCTCGGCGAATAAACCTTTATGCCAAGAAAAATTGGAATTGATCTGGGAACTTGCAATTCTTTAGTCTTTATCCCTGGTAAAGGGGTGGTTTTGCAAGAGCCCTCAGTGGTGGCTGTGGCTTTATCTGAAAATAAAATTTTAGCCGTTGGAGAAAAAGCAAAAGAAATGATTGGTCGAACTCCAGACACAATTAGGGTCTATCGGCCAATGAAAGATGGAGTGATTGCTGATTTTCGGGTTACTCAAGCCATGCTTAGATATTTTATTGATAAGGTTTCCGGATTCTGGCGATTTATAAAACCGGAAGTGATAATTGGAGTTCCAGCCGGCATCACCTCCACCGAGAGGCGAGCGGTAATTGAAGCTGGAATGACAGCCGGCGCCAAGCAAGTCTTTGTTGCCAAGGAGCCAATTTTAGCTGCTATCGGAGCTGGTATACCAATTAATTCCTGCTCTGGCAATATGATTGTTGATATTGGTGGGGGCACCTCCGAGGTAGCGGTAATTTCTTTAGGAGGAATTGTTACTGCTCATTCGGTAAGAGTGGCTGGGGATGAGATGGATTTAGCCATTTCCGATTACATTAAGAAAAAGCATAATTTAGCGGTAGGAGAACAGACGATTGAAGAAATAAAAATAAAAATTGGCACCGCCTTACCCGAGAAGGAGGAAAAAACTATAGAAATTCGGGGTCGCGATTTGATTTCTGGTTTGCCAAAAAATATTAAAATTTCTTCTACTGAAATAGCCGGAGCAATTTACGATACTCTATCTGAAATCATCTTAACCGTAAAACAGGTTCTCCGAGATACTCCTCCCGAATTGTCAGCCGACGTAATGGATAAAGGCATGGTTTTGGCTGGCGGCGGAGCCCTATTAAGAAATCTTCCGGAATTAATTGCTCAGTCCACCGGAGTACCTTGTGTTTTAGCTGAAGATCCTTTGTCTTGTGTGGCTAAAGGAACAGGAGTAGTTTTAGAAAACCTTGATGTTTATAAGAAGAGTATTATGTCAAAAAAATAGTCGATGAAGATAAATCTTCATTTCCATCCGCGTTTGCTCAATGAAAT
>ASKX01000022.1 GCA_000398025.1 Candidatus Paceibacter normanii SCGC AAA255-P19
GAGGTAGCAGCATCGTCAATATAAATTGGCGCCTCAGATAAAATACTCATGGCCTGCTGAATTCGCGAAAAGTCATTATCGTCACCCTCTCCTGAAAGCCGGCCGGTTCTTAATCTCCATAGATCCACTCCGGAGTAGGTGGAAATTAATCTGTCAATTACTTGGTCTTTTGACATTTCCAAGCTAAATATCCCTACCGGTATCTTTTCGTTAATAGCGATACTGCTGGCGACATTTAAAGCCAAAGCGCTTTTTCCTAAACTGGGTCGGGAGGCTAAAATAATCAGATCTGACCCTTGAAGACCAGCCAAAATATTATCTAAATCAGCGAAGCCAGTGGGCAGACCCCGTAGGCCTTTTTGATGCTTGGAAAGATTATCAATCCTTTCAAAAGCATCTTCCAGGGCTGATTTCACTGGTATAAAATTCTGGCTTAAACTTTTTTGGGCGATGCTGAAAATTCTTTTTTCAGCTTTGTCCAAAAGCAAATCGGTATCTTCGGTCTCGTTATACCCCAACACCCCAATTTCGTGGCTGGCATCGATTAGGTCTCTTAAAACCCTTTTTCTCTGAACGATCTTGGCGTAATTGGAAACATGACTGGCAGTAGGCACAGAGTTGATTAGCTCGGTTAAATAGCTGCGCCCGCCAATTTCATCCAAGAGATTTTTTTCTTTTAGACGAGTGGAAATTGAAAGAAGATCTATTGGCTCTCCCTTTTCAAAGAGATCCTGGCAGGCCTGATAAATCTCTTGGTGATTAGTTTTATAAAAATCCTTGGAAGTCATATAATCTGCCACTTTGGTGATGGCGTTTTTATCAAGCATCAAACAACCCAAAAGCGACCTTTCAGCTTCAATTGATTGAGGAGGCAATCTGTCGGGTAGTTCTTGATGGTTTGAAGAGTTGTTGGTCATCGGCTATAATATACCAAAGACCTATCAATTTGACAAGGCTTTAATTTTTAGGGCGAAGAGAACTACGTCCTCTTCTTCACCTTCGTTTTTATAAATAAAAACTCGGTATATGAGGATCGGCTTAATTTCATTTCATTCATTTTATCAGCCCGGGGGCGTAAAAAGGCATGTTTTGGGGTTGCACAAGGAATTTAAAAAGAGGGGCATTTACTCCAAAGTTATTGCTCCCAGGCGGAAATGGTCAGAAGATTACGGTAAAGATGTTATTCTTTTGGGGACCTCCTTCCCTCTTAATTTTAGCGGCAGCCAATCAGATTTTGACATAAATTTTAACCCCTTGGCCATAGAGAGAGTTTTAGAAAAAGAAAAATTTGATGTCTTGCATCTCCACAATTTTGGCTTTCCCTCGGCTTATCAAATTTTAGAAAGGTCCGATGCTCTTAACATTCTAACCTTTCATGCCAATATTACCGGTAGCAAGTTTTTCAAAAGGTTCCCGGTCTTTCTTTACCTTTTTAATAAAATCGTCCAATGGAAAATAGATGGAATAATCGGCGTCGCCCCCTTAAACATTAAAGTTTTTAAAAATTATAAAGGGCCAAAAGCAGTTATTCCCAATGCCATTGACCTTGAAGAGTTTAAACCGCAGGGGTCTAAAATTAAAAAATTCCTTGATCCTGAGCAGGGTCAAAGGATTAATATTCTATTCCTGGGCCGAATTGAAGAAAGGAAGGGCTTAATTTATTTACTTAAAGCTTTTAAAATTTTGACCCAAAGGGGGCAAAAAAACCTAAGGTTAATTGTGGTCGGTGAAGGCCCCTTGAAAGACGAATGTCAGAATTGGATTAAAAAAAATAAGCTAAAAAACATTGTCTTTGAGGGAAAGGTCAATGAAAAAAACGTTCCTTCTTATTATCGGACCTCTGACATTTATTGCAGCCCGGCTATTTTTGGAGAAAGTTTCGGTATTGTTTTGGTTGAAGCAATGGCTTGCGGGATACCGGTAGTTGCTTTTGCCAACGAGGGGTACAAGGAGGTTTTAAAGAAGGGCAAAGGGAATAGATTTTTAGTTGAGCCCAAAGATTATAAAACTTTGGCTAAAAAATTAGAGATTTTAGTAAAAGATAAGGGATTGAGAAAAGAAATGGGGGAGTGGGGGCGAATTGAAGCTCAAAAATATTCTTGGCCCCGCATCGCTGACCAGGTTTTAGCTTTTTATCAATTATGCCAAAAGGAAAGCCAAACACGCGAAAAGAAAGAATTCTCCTTAGAAAAATCAATTGACAAGCTCCTGAAAGGTATGTATAATAAAAAAGTCCTAGATTGGCTTAAATGGCCAAAATAGTAGTTTAACAAAGAAAGTGAGGTGATTGTTGATGTCTGAAGAAAATAATATAGGGAAAATAATCCAAGGGCGCAGAGTTGCAAGAGAATTAACCCTTCAAGATTTGGCGGCTGCATCGAGTGTGTCCCAATCGCATCTGGGCCGAATCGAGAGAGGAGAACGTTCTCCTTCAATCGATATTCTCCGAAAAATATCTAAACCTTTAGGTTATGAGGGCGCCGAATTACTTCTCATAGCAGCTGGCTATTTGGGGAGCGGGGGATTGGATCCTCTTCTCGTCAAAAGATTTGCCCAAGCACTACTGGAGCTACACTACGTTCTTGCTGAAATTGCCCCCGCTTTAGAAGACATTGCCAAACACTAATAGGAGGAACAAAAAAAAGGCTGAGATTTTTCGCCAAAGCGAATTAAGTCTCAGCCCTCTTTAATTTTGGATCCTTCTTTAGTGTCTTCAACCCAATAACCTTTTTCTTTTAATTTCTTTCTTATCTCATCAGCCTTCTGCCATTGGTTTTTTTGACGATACTCTTCTCTTTCTTTAACTAGTTTTAAAATCTCTCTGGAGATTTTTTCTTTTGGCTTTTCCCAAAAAATAAAGTTAAAAACCCTATCTGCTTTTCTTAAAAATTTCAGAATATCTTTAGCGTCAGTAGAAGTAACTCTTTCTTTATCCAATAAGTAATTCCCTCGCAGAATTAACTGAAAAATTGAAGCTATAGCCAAGGGAGTATTAAAATCGTTCTCCATTGCTCTTTCAAAATTCTTTTCTGTTCTAGTGATCAATTTTCTAGCAGCTAGGAAAGTCTTTCCAAAATTCCTACGGTCGTAGATTTTTTGGATTTTCTCAAGGAATTCATCAATCCTGGCTATTTCTTTTTTAGCCTGGGAAAGAAGTTTTTCATTGTAATCAATAGGGGAACGGTAATGAGATTTTAGGGCTAAAAAGCGGAGAAAGCGAGCCGAATTTTTCTTTAGAAAATCTTTGATGGTAATGAAATTCCCTAAGGATTTTGCCATCTTCTGGCTGCTAACGGTTAGGAAACCGGAATGAAGCCAATATTTGACCATTGGCCGTTTCCCGGAAACGGCTTCCATTTGGGCAATTTCAGCTTCGTGATGAGGAAAAATCAGGTCTTTGGCGCCTCCGTGGATATCGTATTGAGGCCCAAAATATTTCTCGGTAATGGCTGTATCTTCAATGTGCCAGCCCGGCCTTCCGGGTCCCCAAGGTGAGGGCCAGGTCGGCTCATCTGCTTTGGAAAACTTCCATAAGCAAAAGTCGCCCCTATTTCTTTTTTCCTTACTCTCGTCTATTCGGGAAACAGCGTCTTCAGCTTGAAGGGCGGTCCGGCGGGATAGTTTCCCGTAATCTTTGAACTTAGAGATGTCATAATAGATTCCGTCTTCCATCTGATAAGCATATCCTTTTCCCAAAAGCCGTTCTACCTGACTGACGATTTCTTCAATGTGTTCGGTAGCTCGGGCATATTTGGTAACGCTGTCAACTTTCAAGTTTTTCATATCTTTCAAATATTCTCTCTCAAAAAGCCGAGCCACAGCGATGGCTGAAGAAGAGGATTTATCCTCTTTGCTTTCTCTGGCTAATTTTTTGGCTCTTTTAATAATTTTGTCATCAATGTCAGTAATATTCTGAAGATAAAACACCTGATAACCCCTTTCCCTCAGGTACTTAGCAATCATGTCAAAAGCAATATAAGTCCTGGCATGGCCGATATGAGAAAAGTCATATACTGTTGGCCCGCATACGAAGAGATTTATTGTTTTTCCTTTTCGAGGTTTGAAAATCTCTT
>ASKX01000023.1 GCA_000398025.1 Candidatus Paceibacter normanii SCGC AAA255-P19
GGTTTAAGATACGCTATATTAATTAGCCACTTTTTATTTTTAGGATATTATCTTTCCCTACTCTTTATCTATCAGTCCCCTTTATTAATTCCTTTGGTCTGTGTTCTCGGGCTAAAGTTTTAACTTCTTCTATGTCTATGTAGCCATTTTTTTTTACATGATAAGGGACACTTTTATAAAGCTTTGAAGAAATATTCGCTTTCCAGCCCATGGTTAAATGACCACCGTCGGGAAGATTCTGGCCCATTATTGTATCGCCAAAGTTACAAGTAGCTAAATAAACAGCGAAGTTGGCCGGGCTTCCTGAATAAGGCTGAACATTGACATAAGGAACACCAAAAGCCTTTTTGGCTCTTTCAATGGCTAAATTTTCCGCCTGATCTATAAACTGATTTCCGCCATAATAACGTCTACCAGGATAACCTTCGGAGTATTTATCAGTCAAAATAGAACCTAAGGCCTCGAGGACAGCTGATGAAGTATGATTCTCAGAAGGGATCATTTCTAATCCTTCTCTCCGCCTCTGTTTCTCAGCTTCAATTATTTCATAAATTTTAGGATCAGTTTTTTTAAGAGACATTGGAGTAAATTAATGTTTAAAACATCTTATATTAGTAAAAACCATTGGAATTTTATATTGGTTGCAAACTGCTATAACATCTTTGTCTCTAATTGAGCCTCCGGGTTGGGCAATAGCTTTTACCCCGGCCTTAATTAAAACTTTCGGGCCATCAGGAAAAGGAAAGAAGCCGTCTGAAGCAGCTACTGTGTTTTTTGCTCTCTTCCCAGCTTTTCTCACGGCTATCTCACAGCATCTTTTTCTGTCTTGCTGGCCGACCCCGGAAGCAATTAAAGTTTTATCTTTCACTAAGATTATAGCATTAGACTTGGAAACCTTACAAATTTTCCAGGCAAAAAGAAGGTCTTTAGCTTGCTTATCAGCTGGTTTAATTTTAGTTACTACTTTTAAATCTTTTTCAGTAATTTCTTTTAAGTCAGGCTCTTGGACTAAAAAGCCACCTCTAATCTTTTTAATATCTAATTCCTTTGCTGGTTTAGGATTTTTTAAGGCAGGATTAACTAAAATGATTAGCTTGGGCTTTTGAATCAAAATAGCTAAAGCCGGTTTTTCGATTTTCGGCACCAATAATACTTCAAAAAATTTTTTAGCCAACACTTTGGCTAAGCTTTTAGTCACCTCTCTATTCAAGGCAATTACTCCGCCAAAAGCAGCTAAAGAATCACCTTTTTCCCAGGCACGATAAAAAGCATCTCTAGCGTCTTTGCCTAAAGCTGCTCCGCAAGGATTACCATGTTTGATAATTACCCCGGCCGGCTGCTTTCTTCCCAATTCAGAAATGGTTAGAATTGCCGAAGAGGCATCTAAAAGATTGTTGAAAGAAATTTCTTTACCTTGAAGTTTTTGAAAATTTTGGAGAGATAAGGGGTCTTTTTCTTTTAGGTTAAGATAAAAAGCTCCTCTGAGATGAGGATTTTCACCGTAGCGAGTTTCAAATAATTTTTTAAGTTCTAGTTTTAAAGTATTTGGCAATTTCTTTTTCATATTTGGCTGTTCTTTGAAAAACTTTTTGAGCTAATTCTAAACGGGTTTTTTCTGGAATTTTATTTTCCTTTCTGAGAACTTCAATAATTCTTTGGTAATCTTTAGGGTCAATGATCACTGTTACATATTTATAATTCTTGGCTGCCGCTCTAATCATAGTTGGCCCGCCAATATCAATCCGTTCGAGTGCCTCAGGATTGATGCTGAGCTTTGCCGAAGCATCAATGTTCTCTATGGTTTTCTCTTTTTCAAAAGGATATAAATTGCAAACCACCATATCAATTGGCTGAATTCCCAATCTCTTAGCCTCTCTTTGGTGTTTTTTGTTTTTTCTGTCATAAAGAATGGCTGATTCTATTTGGAAAGAAATGGTTTTCATTCTGCCATCAAAAACCTCAAGGTTGCCGGTAATTTTTTCAATGGGAATTACTCTTATTTTGGCTGTTTTTAAAACTTTAGCCGTGCCGCCAGTGGAAATTATTTCCCAACCCAATTTAGTTAATTGCTGAGCAAAATCTACTATTCCAGTTTTATCCCAAACACTGATTAAAACTCGTTTTTTTCTCATTTGATAGCAAGGTGAATTAAAAATTCATCGAGGCTTGAAATGAATCGAAGATTCATTGAAGTTTAAGCTTCGGGGGTATTCCCATAAGCATAAAACCTAAGGAAATAACTGCTGCCATTATAAAAGCAAGATTTACCTGAGGAAAAAGAACAAAGACTCCAGCCAATATTAAAAAGAAAACAAAACGAGAAAAATTAAGAACAATTTCTCGGTAAATTATAAATTCATCGGCCTCCTTCTCTTTAGAATAGGCCTTATTGTAAACGAAAGTTTGAAAAGGAATACTAGCTGAAGTCCGGCAAATTCGATAAAGAGTATGAGCCAAAAAGGCATCAAGAGAAGTAGCTACAAAATATTTTATTATCCAAACTATTGAGGTAAGGAAAGAGCCGATATTCAAAAATTCTACTCGGTTGATGATTTTATCTGAAATTCTGCCCATATATAAAGTAAAAAGGGTGGCAGCAAATAAAGAAAAGGTGGCAATTCCACCCATTGTTGTGTAATTGATAGCTAACGCAAACATAAAAAGTGGCCAAAAGTAATATACAATCATTCCTTCAATGCCATCAGCCGCCATAGCTAAAGAAGTTTTACGGTTTTCTCTCCTAAACATTCTCCACCAAGCTTTTTGGAAAGAGTCACTATAGATGAGATGGCTCTCTTTGGAAAGAAATAGGGGGAAAGAAGAAAGAAGTAAAACTCCTAAAACAACAATGAATAAAACTGAATAGCCGGTTGCCCCTAAAATAGCACCACCAATGATCGGGCTAATAATAGCGGGTATGGAAAGAGCAATATTCATCTTGCCAACCTGCTGTCCATGATAACCTTTTTCTGAAAAACGGATAAAATCGATGTGAAAAGCTGGCCAAAAAAGAGACATTCCTAAGGCGCACAAAATCATAGCTAAAGGAATTAATAAAGGGGACTGATAGATAAAGAGTAGGGAAAGATAATATCCTAAAAATAAAAAGTGGCTAATTAATATAGCGTATCTTAAACC
>ASKX01000024.1 GCA_000398025.1 Candidatus Paceibacter normanii SCGC AAA255-P19
TTTTTTATTTACTGAAATTGTCAAAAGAAGAAATTGATAATCTGATTTCTTCTATCTCTACTCTTAAAGAAAAAGTAAAATTGTGCAGTTTCTGCTTTAAATCTTTTGAGACCGAGCCCTTCACGCGGCGGGGCGAAGGTGGAAAAGAGGAAGAGCTTTGCGAGATTTGCCAAAATCCCAGTCGAGATAAAAGCTTGCTTTGTGTTGTAGAGAAAGAGTCGGACTTGGTTTCTATTGAAAGCACCAAAAAATATAACGGGATTTATTTTATTTTGGGAGGAACGGTTTCTGCCCTAAAAAAAACTGACATTGAAAAATTGAGAATTAAGGAGTTGGAGAAAAGGATTAAAGATAGCCCAGAAATCAAAGAAATTATTATCGCTATTAATCCTACTACTGAGGGCGAGGCTACTACTCTATATTTAGAAAGAGTATTAAAACCCTTCGGCGCGGCTCAGGGCAAGAAAATCACCCGCTTGGGTCGCGGGTTGCCAGTGGGAGGAGAATTAGAATACGCTGACGAAGAAACTTTAGGTAGCGCCTTGGAAGGCCGAAAATAACTTTATTTTCCGGTTTCTATTTTTACTATTTCTATTTCGCTAAAGGGTTGACGATGACCCTTTTTTGTTTTCTCTCGCTTTTTAGCTTTATATTTAAAAATAATTACTTTCTTTCCCTTGCCGTGTTTTAGAATTTTTCCAACTACCTTAGCTCCTTTAACTGTCGGAGTCCCGATCTCCGCCTTTTTGTTCTTTTCCAATAACAAAACTTCGTTGAAGATAATTTCAGCGCCTTCTTTTTTATCAATTTTTTCAATTTTTATTTTCTTCCCAGGAGTTACTAAATACTGCTTACCTCCTGTTTTTATAACTGCTAACATATTATTTTAGTTTTTTGGGCTCTTTAATTTCCAATAGTTTTTCAACTTTGTCTGAAAAAAGATTAAGACGCTTTTCCGAGCTATCGTAAGCAGAAACTGCGCTTCTCAGGTGACCCCCGAGTTTTCTGAAGTCATCCATTAGTTTGGCTGCGTCCTGATTTATTTTATTTAATCTTTTTAAAATATCTTGAGTTTGGCGAGAAATTTGGGTGTCTTTAAACCAATGCTCGATTGTTCTTAAAGTTAAATAAATTGTATTGGGAGAAGTTAGAATTACCCTTTTTAACCAGGCATAATTAGTTAAATCAAATTCTCGGCCAACATTATTAACTATTTCGTAATAAACGGCTTCAGCTGGAATATACATTAAAGCGAAATCAGTGGTTCCCTCAGCCGGCAGGACATATTTTAGAGCAATTTCATTAATTCTGTTTTTGACATCCTCAATAAATTTTTTCTGAAAAGCCGATTTTTCTTCTTCGGAAATGGCCTCTATCATTCTAGTAAAGTTCTCTGAAGGAAACTTGGAGTCGATCGGCAAAACTCTACCATTGGGAAGCTTCAATACGGCATCTACTTGTTCGCCAGAAGAAAATAAATACTGGGTTTTGTAAAGCTCTAGCGGGAAATGTTGGGATAGAATATGCTCTAAAGATGCTTCTCCCCACTGGCCTCTTAATTTTGGCGCTTTGAATATCTCTTGAAAAGTAGAAACGTCTTTAACTGTATCTTGAACTTGCTTTAATTCTTCTTTGATTTGAGTTGCCTCCCGGGTAAAAGAAGAGATTTGTTCATGCATTGCTCGAGAAGAGCCATCTACGTCTCGTCGGATCTCGGTTAATAAATCAGTCACTCGTCTTTCCAAATCCCTTATGGCGTCCGATTGTTTTTCATCAACCCTTGATTTTTTTGACCAGAAAAAAAATAAGATTCCCCCAAGGACAATTAAAACAATAAAAAACCACTCATTCATAATTCAAGAAATGCTCTGATTAAAGTTAGTTTATTTTTTTAATTCCGCAATTAATTTATCAACCTCCCCCAGAACATCTTGATAACCTTTAATCTCAACCGTGTCTAAAACCATATCAGCCTTAATTGTCCCTAATAAGGCCTCCTTGTCTTCCGCTTCCAACTTTCCTTTAGCTTCAGCTTTATCTAAAATCTCAGTAATTTTCCCTTTAGCTTCGGCTGAAAATTCTATCTTTTCCATTATCTTTTTTAACTGAGTAATGTCGCTCATAGGTTTTCCTTACTTAAAATATTTTTCGATAAATCGAGATAACGCACCCTTTCCTCGACGTCTCTCTACTGCTTTGGCCATTTTTTCGCTTGCCAGTCCAGAGGTTGTCACGGCGCCTTCTAGGGCCAAATGATAAGCATTAGCCCTTAATTCCTCAGGCATTGCTTCAATGGTTCGAATCTCTGCCTCAGCCATAAACTTTCTAACTGAACTTGTCCCGAATTCTATCACTCCTCTAACATTGTTAATTCCCTTTTCAATTGTGGCCAAAGGCGAAAGGCCAAGCCAGCCTAAAGTTTTCCCGGCTTTGATGCCAAATTTCTTAGTCTCTTTTAAACCGGCCAAAGCTAAACGGTCGGGCATAGCCACATAAGCCAAACCTTCTACTAATTTTTTTATTCTGGGCATCCCTATCGTTTCTTTTTCTTCCCTTAGAGAAGAAATCTTTTTTTCTCTTTGTTCTTGGTCTTTTTCAATTGCTCCGACTTCTGATTGAGCAACAGATTCCAAGCAATCTCCAACTTTTTCAGCTGCTGGGTCAGTAATTCCTCCTTTTTCGACAGCTACTCCAACCAATTCTCCCACTTCATCTTCTTCTTTTTTGATTTCTTGGCTTGAAACCCCAGCTTCTTTATCGATGGCAGAAAGCTCTATTTCCTTGCCAGTCACTTTTTCAGCTTCGGCAACGGCTGCTCTTTCCTCAGCTGACTCCTGTTCAATCCTGGCTAATTTTTCTTTGGCTATTGTGCCCAAATTTTCATACCACTGCTCTC
>ASKX01000025.1 GCA_000398025.1 Candidatus Paceibacter normanii SCGC AAA255-P19
TGAGACTTTTTGACCACGGTGATCACATTCACCAACTTATTATGAAGTCCCTGCTTAGCACCAGGGAGGTTCATGTTGTCGCAGCTGAGGTTAATGTTCCTCCCCAAGAACTAATAAGCGGCAGAGCTGATGCCATAATCAGCGACGGCAAAGATCTATACGTTTTAGACATCAAAAGCATGAACAGTATGATTTTTAGGAATTTGACTGAGCCGAAAGAAGAAAATATTGATCAGATTCAACTTTACTTACACTACTTCAAGGTTCCCCGAGGAGTGCTGCTTTATGTTAATAAAGATAACCAGGAGTTAAAGGAGTTTATTGTTAATTACGATAAAGCTCGAGCCGAGTTTCTTTTGAAGAACTTATCAGCGCTCAAGGGAAAAATTGATTCAGATACTATTCCTGATAGGTTGCCAGATTACCCGGGCAATTGGCAGTGTCAGTATTGTCAATTTAAAGAAGTATGTGAAATGGCTGGCGCTGGCGAAATTGATTGGACAAAATTCAAAAAGAAAGTTGAGAATCAAAATAGGGGAGCTGAAACGTAAAGATTCTCATTGCTCAAGATATACAATCTTTTGTTTAAATTATTCCAGAATGTTTCTGGATTTTTAATTTCTGCCAGATCAATAATATTTATTTGGTCTCTATCGTCAAGTTCAGCGATTTTAATAACATCTCCAGAATTAAAAATTAAATAGTCAGAATTAAACCAAAAACAATTTTCAATTTTTTTGGAAAGCCGAGCAATCAATATTTTTTCACCGGCTTTTTTTTGCGGCTGTTCAAATACGTCTTCTAAAAACAAAACTAGAATTTCATAGTTTGAAAAATAAACTAATTTTTTATTGTCAGGGGAGATTCTTAACTCTTTTACTTCCTCAAAGAACTTTTCAAAAGATTTAGATTCAGAATTAAACCGATAAAGAGTTTGCTCCTCCCTCAAAAAGATGGTGTCTTGAAAAATTTCTAAAGCATAATCAGTTTCTGACCTGATGGAGAAGGGTTCTTCGGTAAGTTTTTCTTCATTTTTGAAGAGATTACCCAAATTATCTAAGTAATATAATTCACCATTGGTAACCTGATAGATTATGACATCCTTTAGGGGAGGTGAGGGAGCTTCAGTTTCTTTTAAGGCAGGCGGAGTTCTATCAATTTCCAGAGTAAAATATTTGAGCTGTTCTCTGGTGCCAATTTCTAAAAAAAGCTCCTGAGGATTTTCTTTAACAAACTCTAAGTTTAGCAAATCGGCCCCTCCAGGATAAATGTCACCTTCGTTAATTAAATGACTTTTAACATCTTTCTCTAAATCATAAAGTTTTAGAGCCCAGTTTTTTTCTTCATATTCTTTTAAAATCAACTCACTTTTATTGGGAGAAAGCCAGAGATTTTTTACCCCTTTTGTTAAAATGGTCAAGTTGGGCTTTTGGGGAAACAAAATAATATTTTTAGCTTCAACAACCTCTTTTTCTTTTACTTCTAAGTTTTTCTGCCAAGGAAGATAGCCCTCTTTTTTTATTTCCACTCGATATTTTTTGGGTAATAAGTTTTCAATTAATACCGAGCCAAAGAAAAAATCAGTTTTCTTTTTTAATTTTCCATCTAGGTAAACCTCAACCTGTTTTGGGTAAATTTTTAAAAACAACCCTCCAGTTTGGGTTATTTTTTTGGCTTCCCAGTCAAATCGATAACCTTGGGAATAAAAAATGGCCAAGGGAGCTGCCAGGAGAAAGAAAACTAGAAAAGCCAAAAATAAAAATGTCCTTATCTTTTTAGTCATACGCCAAGCTTTTATTTATATGATAACTTGCTGACGAAACTAAATCAATCTTAATTTGACAAAAATTTAAACGTCTGTTAAAGTAATTTAGGTCTTTTATTGAGCAGACCTTTGAAAAATCTCTAAACAGGAGGGCAAAAGTGAAAAAAATGATTGTTTTGGCTTTGGTTTTTTTGACTTGCTTAATTTTAGCGCCCGCCTTGCCGGTCAAAGCTCATCCTAGCCATATAGTAATTTCCTTAAGAGAACAAAATATAATCAGTCCGGATACTGATGTAGAATTGGTTTCTTTTGGAAAGGACGGGTTAGCCTGTGCTTTGGTCAAGGAGCAAGGGAAACAATATCTCTTCCGGTCAGAAGATGAAGGAAGAAGCTGGGAGAAAATCTCCAGCAAAGGACTTCCGGAAGAAGAAGTTTTTGTCTCTTTTAAGATTTCACCAGACCGCCCAGAAATTATAATACTAGCCACTCCGACCATGGTTTTTCTTTCCTATAATCGGGGAGAAAGTTTCCAATGTCTAGGAGGGCCCGAGCGCATGGCAGCAGAGGGGGGAAGAATTACTTCCTTAGCTGTTTCTGAGGGCTATCCTCCAAAAATTCTGATTGGAGTCTGGCATCCCGACCAAGGGAAATTCCCTCGGGAAGGAGTTTATATTCTGAGCTTGAGTGCTGGAAGTAGTTGGCAAGGGCAGGGAATGCGGCCGACTTGGCAAGGCCGAGGTTACCAGGCAGACGTAACC
>ASKX01000026.1 GCA_000398025.1 Candidatus Paceibacter normanii SCGC AAA255-P19
TCCTGAGTAAGATATTCCATGTTGTATTAGGCGATGAATCTAAAGATTCATCTTCAGCTTCGTTTGCTCAATGAAATATTTATTTCATTTCGGCGTTCGAAAGATAAATATAAATTGAGCGAAAGATGAGATTTATCTCATCGAACTAATAAAGTAAAACTCGCTATTTGAATTTTTCTTCCAACTCTTTTAAGATTTTAGCTGCCAAATCCTTGCCGCCCAAACCAAAAGCAATTCCCAAAGCAATGGAAGTAGTAGCCACCATGCCAATAAAAATAACTAAAATCAAAGAGGGAGTAATGCGTAATTGATAGAGAATAGCCAAGATGGCAAATAACCAAATTGCCCATCTGATGGCTCTGCCTAAAAACCTAGAATAGGTTATTTTTTCTTTTTCTAAAGTGCCAACAACAATTTTTTGAGAAAAATCAGCCAAAAAGACAGCTACCAAGAAAATTAAAGCAGCCACAAAAATATTAGGGAAGTAAGCAATGACTTTTTCTAAAAATTGGCTAAACTGGGTTAAGCCTAAAATTTCTGAAGAAGCCATCAAAAAGAGAACAATAAAAAACCACTTTACTATCTCGCCAAAAAATCTAGGAGCATTAAGGCCAGTGTCGATTTTGACTAAGGCTTCCTCCAGACCCATTCTTTTCAAAACCTGGTTTAGCCTAATTTTGCTAAGAAAGGCAGCGGCTATGGCGCCAGCCCACTTAGCAACCAAAAGGCCACCTAGCAAGACCAAACCGGCCCAAAAAATAGGCGGAGAAACCTCAGTTAAGTTTTGCCAAAATGATTGGAAAGCTTCTTGCCACATAGTATTTATATTTTACCATTTATTTTTATGTAGACCAAGGCAGTAGCCAAGGCGATTAGCGACTATGTGTAAAAGGAGAGTTAAAATAAACAGAACTATCCAGATTAGTATATTGATTTTTAAATAGGGTGTCAAGAAGATAGCAGCGCCTATTACATAATTAGTTTGGTCAAAAGGGATAAACCTGGCTCCCGGCTCCAGCCTTAACCGTCGCTTGATAAAAGCGAAAAGTAAATCGCCAAAAACCGCCCCAGCTGATATTAAAAACCCGAAGGCCCAAATGTTGATTTTTTGATAATTAATCAGGCTAATCCTTTGAATAGCCGGGAACTGATAAAGCCAAAGTTGAAACCCGGCCACCAGTATACCTATTATTATCCCCAAAATTACTCCTCGCCAACATTTGTTTTTACCAAAAATAGGTTGACTTAAAAACTTTTTCCCAAAATCAACTGGTACGTCTAAAAAAATCAGGGCGTTAGCCCTTCTGGCCAAAGGAGGGGTCATGTTGGTAAAGTAAGCTGGCAGGAAAAAGTAGAAACAGGCTAAAATAAATGTTAAAATGTCCATAGTGTTCGATGAAACTTCATTTCATCTCAATCTTCAATAAATTTTCAATTTATTTCGACATATGAAAGCTGATTTACACGTTCACACCTCTTACTCTTACGACAGCAATTCTCCGCCTGAAAAAGTGATTAAGGCAGCTCTAGCTAGAAAAATTGATTGCCTGGCTATTTGTGACCACGAAGAAATAAGAGGAGCAGAAGCGGTTCAAAGAGCTGCTCTTAATTTGCCTATTCTTATTATCCCTGGAATTGAAGTAAAAAGCAAAGCTGGAGATATTTTAGGCCTCAATGTTAAAGAAACGATTCCCAGTGGCCTTTCGGCCAGAGAGACCATTAAAAAAATAAAGGGGGCAGGGGGCATGGCAATTATTCCTCATCCCTTTGGCTGGTTTTGCAGCTTTAAGAAAAACATTGAAGAAATTGCTCCTGAGATAGACGGAATAGAAGTTCTCAATGCCGCCGCTTTTGGACCTGGTAATAAAAAAGCCAAAGCTCTGGCTGAAAAACTAAATCTTCCCTTTACGGCTGGCTCTGATGCTCATAATTTAGATTTTATTGGCCGAGTATTCTTGGAAGTTCCTGGCGAAAATCTTTCGATAAAAGAAGTTTTAGAACAAATTAGGCAGAGGAATGTCAGAATTAACGGCAGAGAAGGTAATTTTTTTGAAAAATTATTAGAGCACACTAAAAGAAATATAGCTAAAATCCAATATGCTAGCAGAAAAAAGAGAAAAGTTTAAAAATCTTTCCCTAAAAATCGGCCGATTTTTCACTAAATTAGGGCTAAATCCCAATCAGTATACTTTAATTTCTCTGTTTTTCGTTATTGTTGCTTTTTGGTTTTTAGCCAAAGCTAATTTCCTTTTAGCTCTAATCTTTTTTTTGATTTCAGCTTTCTTGGATTTTATCGACGGGGCGGTAGCTAAATTCAGCCAAAGAGAAACTAAAAAAGGAGCCTACTTAGACACCATAGTTGACCGCTACGTTGAAGGGATTATTTTATTAGGGTTTTTATTTTTGCCTTTAGCCCCTTTTTTCTTACCAGCTAAAATTTGGATTTTCCTGGCTCTTTTCGGCGGTTTTTTAACTACTTATGCTAAAGCAGCTGCCAAAGAAAAAGAATTAG
>ASKX01000027.1 GCA_000398025.1 Candidatus Paceibacter normanii SCGC AAA255-P19
GAGATGAAACGAGACGAAATGACCAAGCAGAAATATTGGGTCACTTAGATTTAGAATATAGAATTTTGAATATCGAATATTGAATAAGAATCTGGAATAAAAGAATAAAGTCGCTTAAATTCTACATTCTATATTCTACATTCTAGATTCCACGTGGGGGCGGAGCGTAGTATACCGGTAGTACACACCCTTCGGGAGGGTGCAGACTGGGTTCGATTCCCAGCGCTCCGACAAAATACTGGGGCCTGTAGTTCAGCGGCAGAACACTACATTCGCATTGTAGAAACGGCGGTTCAAATCCGCCCGGGTCCACCAGGTTGATTTAATGGCTAAAAAATCTGATATTGATATAATAAATCTCACATGCCATTTCCTATTAACTTAATTATTTTAATTATTTTTGGTTATTTATTAGGCTCTATCCCTTGGGGATATTTATTTTGCAAAGCCAGGGGAGTTGATATTCGCCAAGTCGGCTCAGGCGCCATTGGCGGAACTAATGTTTCCCGGGTCCTAGGAATGAAATTTGGCATTTTGGTGGGAATTTTAGACGTGGCCAAGGCCGCGGTTCCAGTTTATTTAGCGGTTAGATTTCTTTTTCTTGACTGGCAAGTAGCTTTGGTGGCCTTGACCCCAATTTTGGGACATATTTTTCCGGTCTGGCTTCGTTTCAAGGGCGGTAAAGGAGTAGCTAGTGTTTTTGGTGTTCTTTTTGTCCTTTTGAACTGGCAAGCAGTTTTGGCCCTTGCCATAATTCAAGTTATAGCTTTAGTTTCGGTCAGAGTTATGAGCTTTGCTAGCTTAACTATGGCTAGCTTTATTCCTTTAGTGATTGTGGTTTTTTCTTATTCTTTACCTTTTTATGTTTTAGGTATTGTTCTGGCCGTTCTTATTTGGTGGGCTCACCGGGAAAACTTGCAAAGGATTAAAGAAGGAAAAGAATCTCAGTTTAAGTTTAAGAAAACCATAAACGTCCAAAATGAACGAGCCAAATAAAAAAATTGCCCTTTTCGATTTCGATGGCACCTTGGTCGCTTCCCATATTTGGTTAGGAATTTTAAAGCACCACTTTAAACACAAAGAAAATCGCTTGGCCGCTCTTTGGTATTTAATTTTTCATTTAGGATTAACTCCTTTTTGGAAAATGCGCCTAATGCCAACTGAAAAATATTATCGGAGCTGGGGCAAAGATATTGCTAAAATGATGAAGGGCTTAACTGCCGAGAGAGCCAAAGAGGTTTTCCATTGGCTTTCTGACTATTATCTTTTACCCACTCTTAAAAAGAATGTCTTTGAAGAATTAAAAAAACACCAAGAAGGAGGTTTTTTAACTATTTTAGTCTCAGGAAGCTTTCAAGAGTTGCTTAATATCGTTGTCAGTCGCTTAAACATTGATTTTGCCATTGGGACTGAGCTAGAAGTGGTAAAAGATAAACTTTCTGGAAAGATCATTCCTCCGTTTTGTTTCGGCCAAGGAAAGGTAGAAAAAGTAGAAAAATTTTTGGCTGAGAAAAACTTAATCGTAAATTTAGAAGAGAGCTTTGCTTACGCTGATGGCATTTTTGATGTTCCGGTATTAGAAATGGTTGGTCATCCGGTAGCGGTTGAACCGGATGATAAATTATTAGAAATTGCCAAAAACAGAAATTGGCAAATAATCTAAAAATATGTCTAAAATCGGTTTAGTTATTGATGAGGGGGCAGATTTACCCCAAGGTTTAGTTGAAAAAAATCAAATAACCACCGTTCCCGTTAAAATGGATTGGCCAGAAATAGAAAATTTACCTGGTGGAAATACTTTCCAAAAAATGAGAGAAGCGGAAAAGAGAGAAATTAAGAGTTTCGGCAAAACTTCCCAGCCTTCGCCAAAAGATTTTTTAGACGCCTTTAAAAAACAATTAGAGAAATTTGATAAAATTATTTGTATTACTTTAACTTCAAAACTCTCGGGTACTTACAATTCGGCCTGTCAGGCAAAAAATATTCTAGGACCGGAAGGAGAGAGAATTTTTATTATTGATTCTTTGAATGCTAGCTGTGGCGAGGGACTTTTAGCCTTAAGAACGATTGATCTAATTGAGGAAGATAAAACAATAGAAGAAATCGTTAAAGAGTTGGAGGATTTTATTCTC
>ASKX01000028.1 GCA_000398025.1 Candidatus Paceibacter normanii SCGC AAA255-P19
AAACTCATGCAGAGTTCCTATTCGGCCGCAGATAATTATTACTCCATCGGCTGACTTTGTCATAATGACGTTCCTTCCAGCATAATCTGCACCAGTATAAACCATAACGTCAAAAACTTCTAATGGAAGCTTATATGTTTTTAGATGAGCAGCCTCTGAGGAAGCCGGGGAAAAACCTATGTTAAATCCGCCTGCCTCTTTACAGCCCTGAGCAACTAGATAAGGGACGCCAGTTGTGGCCCCGGTAACTAAATTGCAATTTTGGCGGGCAATTTCCCGACCAACTTCTTTAGACAATTCTTTAATTCCTCTACAACAGTGACTAATTTGAGCTGCTCCAGAGACAGCAATTTCGAATCTGTCTTTCATAAACCTATTCTAACAAACTAAAAACGGGAAGTAAATTCTTCCCGGTTTTAGTGAGGGGGAAAAGCCTTAACACACTTGGCCGATGCTCAAGCCTGGTTGGACTTCGACCAGGGACGTCCGATTTAGCCTCCTACGTTAAGAACTTTTAGTCCTTAGAGAATTCCATCTCGCACCCCCTCAGTGTTAATAATAATTTAGCGGGGACTCTTGTCAAGCGGACACCTAAATCTTCTTTTTAAACCATTCTTCTATTTTTTGAATCAGCCGCTTTTGAAGATGGTAATCTTCAATTTTATGATCAGCCCCAGGAAGAAGAACTAATTTTATATTTTTATATTTTTTGGCTAATCTTTTAGAAAAACCCGGGGGAACTGTTTCGTCTTTTTCTCCATGGATTATTAAAATTGGGATTTTGATCCTAGGAAGAAGTAAAGAATAATCTTTGTCTTTGTTTTCTTCAAAGTAAGATGGGCCAAGCTTGTCTTCTTTTTTAATAAAATAGCCCTGTTTTTTCCATTTTCTTAAATCGTTTTTGCTATACCAAAAAGGAAATAATTTTTTTTGGTTGAGGGCTGGCGCCCAAAAAACTAAGGTTTTTGCTGGAAAATTATTCTGAGCAACAAAAAGCAGACAAATCGCCCCTCCTAAACTACTTCCTAAGAAAGCTACTCTGTCTTTATTAATATCTTTCCGAGAAAGAATATATTTTACGGCCGCCGCTAAATCTGAAACTTCTCCTTGGACGGTCATTTTTTCCAAATCGCCTTGGGAATCGCCACATCCTTCAAAGTCGAAGCGAAGAGAGGCTATACTTTCTTTTTCCAAAGCCCTAGCTAATCTTACATATTTTCTGGTGGTCTTGGTGCTCCCAAACCCATGGGAAAACAAAACTAAAGGGAACTTCTTTTTTCCTTTGGGCAAATGAAGCATCCCGACTAATTGTTTTCCTCTTTTATTCTTAAAAAAAACCGGTTTTTCCATAACTAGCTTCTTTTCCTCAGCTCTTTTATTACTTCTTTAACTAAATTTTGGGGGCTAGAATTTTTTACCAAGACAGCTCCGGTTTCTTTATTGATATAATTGATTAACTCCGCAATCTTTTTGCTGATTCCTCCAGAACCCTCTAAAACTCCTATCACCTTTCCAAGCTGATAGGCAATAGAAAATTCATTAAGAGTTCCGCTATGGCCAGCAATGAAAATAACGGCGTTGCAAGAACGAACAGCTATCACATTTCTTCCTTCCCTACCAAAGCCAGTGTAGATGTGAATCATATTGGGAGGAGGAGCAGGATAGCTCATTGGCGGTTCAGTATGTTCCTTCAAATTAGCTGAAGGAGAAATGCCAATAACTACTCCTCCTTCCTCGCCAGCTCCAAGCGCTGCCTCGTGGGGAGTACCCATACAGGCGCCAGTAATCAAAATACAATCCTGTCTAGCAATTTCCCGGCCGACCTCTCTGGTTTTTTCTAACAAATCTGTGGGAAGTTTTTTCCCTCGGCCAGCCGAACCCATTACCCCAATTTTGTATTTTATTTTATTCATGGTGCCCTTGGGCCGAATCGAACGGCCATTTCAAGCTCCGGAGGCCTGTGTTCTGTCCGTTGAACTACAAGGGCGAATTTATTTCTGAGCTATAACGTATAGATTGGAACTGGAACCAACTAAAAACTCTCCGTCTTTTATTATATCACTAAAACCAGCTTCTCTGGTTAATTTCCTTAATTCTTTTTTCGTGAAACAATGAAAGTAGCAGTCTTTCATCTTTTCCCAATTCATTAAAATATCTTTAAAATCTAATTTAGATTTTCCGAGGATTTTAAATAAACCGTATTTAAAAATTAGGTTTCTTGTCTTTTTCCTCTGCCATAAATTCCAGACGGTTAAGATTAAAAATCCTGATTTTTTTAAAACTCTTTTTATTTCTCTAAGAATTTGCAAACGAAGTTCTTTTGAGGGAATATGGTGCAGAAGAGCAATAGCATAAACTTTATCAAAATAATTATCGGGGAAGGGCAAGCTTAAAGCGTTGGCAACTTGGAACCTTTCTTTAGGATATTTCTTTTTGGCAATCTCGATTAATTTCTTTGAGGCGTCTACGCCAAAATATTCTGCGTTTTTATCTCTTAAAACTTCGGAGAATTGACCACAGCCACACCCCAAATCCAAAACTCTATCTCCGGATTCTAAATGGTCATTAAACAAGAAATCTGCTTCCTTCCAGGGTTTTGCTCTATATCTTGAAAAATCATCAGCAATCCGATTATAATCATCTTTAGTTTTTTTAAGTAGGGACTCGGCGTGCTTTCTTTGCATTTATGAAGGTTAAAGAATTGATAATTAAAGAATTGATTAAAAGCCGAATTGAAACTTCGACTGATTTAGCTACGGCAAAGAGAAAAGTGGCAAAGAAGTATAAAGCAGCTTGCCCGAGCAATATCGACCTATTAAAAACTTACCACGAAATGGTTAGGAATAAAAGGATAAAAAAATCGAAAAAAATTGAAAGTTTACTAAGAACAAGGCCAATTCGTTCTCTCTCGGGAATTGTCAATGTTTCAGTTCTAACCAAACCTTACCCTTGCCCCGGGAAGTGTCTTTACTGCCCAATTGAAAAAGGTATTCCTAAAAGTTATTTGTCGGGAGAACCGGCTGTAGAAAGAGCCAAAAGATTAAATTATGATCCTTATCTTCAAGTTAAAAAAAGAGTTGGAATGTTAGAATTGGAGGGCCACCCCACTGATAAAATTGAGCTAAGAATAGCTGGAGGAACCTGGAGTTATTACCCGAAAAAATATCAAAGCTGGTTTATCAAAAGATGTTTTGAGGCCTGCAACAACTTTCGGACTCCCGATCTCCGAAGGTCACAAAGTTTAAATGAGAAAGCGAAACATAGAATTATTGGGCTATCAATTGAAACCAGACCAGACTTTATTAACCCTAAAGAAATTAAACATCTAAGAAAATTAGGGGTAACCATGGTGGAATTAGGAGTACAGTCAATTTATGATGATGTTTTAAAAATGAATTTAAGAGGTCACGGAGTAAAAGAAACGATTTTAGCTACAAAATTATTAAAAGATGCTGGCTTCAAAGTTTTATATCAAATGATGCCCAATTTACCAGGCTCTAGTCCAAAGAGAGACAAAGAGATGTTCAGAGACCTTTTTTCTAATCCAGATTTTCAGCCAGACCTTTTAAAAATTTACCCTTGTGCTCTGTTAAAAGAAGCTCCTTTGTATAAATTATGGAAAGCTGGGAAATATCGCCCCTTTGCTGAGAAACAATTAATTAATCTAATTAAAAAGATTAAAAAGCAAATCCCCTACTATGTCAGAATTCAAAGAATAAACCGAGACATCCCTAGCCCCAGGATCGCGGCAGGCCCAGCTAAAATTTCTAATTTGCGTCAACTAATTGCTAAAGAAATAAAAAAGGAAGGTTGGCAGTGCAAATGTATTCGTTGTCGAGAAGTAAAAGGAGAATATTTACCCAAAGAAAGACTTTATCTTTTTAGAAAAGATTATGGAGCTTGTGAAGGAAAGGAAATATTTTTAAGCTTTGAAAGTAAAAAGAGGGAAAAACTCTACAGTCTCCTCCGGTTACGGATTACTTCGGGGAATAAAGCAATAATTAGAGAAATTCACACCTACGGTCAGCAACTATCAATCAATGATCGATTTCCGAAATCAATCATTTCGCCACAGCATAAGGGTTTAGGTAAGAAATTAATTAAAGAGGCA
>ASKX01000029.1 GCA_000398025.1 Candidatus Paceibacter normanii SCGC AAA255-P19
AGATAAATCAGTCAAAGCCGGATAAGAAATCATGAACACCCCTCCGCTGTTGGGATTTTTAGGAGTGCCATAAATTGGGTTCCCGTCTTTGTCTTTTCCGTTGATCAATTCTTCTTTTCCGGTCGTAACCTCGGCTGAAAGATTGGTAATCCAGTTTTCTGAGTCAGACCCGTCTTCTTGAGGGTTGATCCTTTCCATAGAGACTCTTGCCCCCTCGTCGCCAGCAAACCAACCTGAAGAACAATTCACTTCATCTATCAAATTACCAGACTGGTCATAAAGTCCTAATACTTCGCCGGTGTTATCCAAATTCCCACCAAAAATTTTATCAGCTGTCAGGTCGATTGCCTCTTCGTCATTTTCTAAAAGATAAAAATCTTGAGCCGGGAAAGTACCAGAGAGGTTAATTGTTGGAGCACCGTCAGCTGCCCGGATTTGCCAGTTGTCCAAAACAATATCGCCGGCGGTATTGTTATACAATTCTAACCACTCTTGATTTGGATTAGTCACAGTTCCCATCCAGGCAATTTCATTGATGGCTATTTCATTTCCTAAGATATCTAAAGCCTTAGCTATTACTTTAACCAAGTTTTGGTCAGACAGGAGCTGGTCGCGATACCACCATTCTTCAAACAAATAAGTCATTACCCCTTTTATTTTTAAAACTTCTTTCAATTTGGCAGAGTTAATTTGGCTATAACTTGGCTCCTGATAAAGCAAAAGATTTTTAATTAGGTCTTTAGTATTTTCGTCTTCCAACAGCCATTCCAGATTATCTAAATGCTTCATTGCTTCAGTTAGCGGGGAAAGCCCCATTTTTATCTGGAGCTCAGGCAAGGCTACTTCAATGGCCGTAATGCCCGGATAAGGGTCGGGGGTGAGTTCTTCGATTAAACCTTTAATGATTGGGTCGTTGTAATCACAAGGTTCGTCGTTGTTGTCAGGGTCGCGGCAGATACTTCCTAAGCAATTTTCACATTTACAATCTTGGAAATAGTCGCAAGCCGCTCCTCCGCAATAATCCTTCCATGGCTCGGTCCCCAAGCCCTCACAAGCATCGTAAGGGCTGCAGTTTCCCCAGCCCTCTCTATCTGGGTCAGTTTCGCCTTCGCACCAACTATAATTTTGGCAATTCTCCCAGTACCCTTCGTCAGCATTCCACTGGCAATCATCAGCGCAACTCACCCAGGTGCAAGCATTATAACAGCAATCTTCGCAGCAATTATGGCAGTCATAAAACTTTTCTAACTCTTTTACTGGTTCCTCAAGCCTTTTACCTTTGACTTTTATCGCTTCAGAAAGCCATTTGACACATTCTAATCTTTCTTGGTTTTCTAAGGGTAGGGCAGTAGTTCGATTGCCATCTCCATCAAACTGATAGCAAGTGGCTGGTCTGAAGCCCGAAGGATAAGCAACAGTTTTTTCGCCCCAGAGATTTTCAATCAGCCCGCCCAAAGGAATCTCTATATGGGTAGCGGCAGAAGTTTTGGGCGGAGGAGCAGGCAAACTGGAAATCTTTTGTTCTGGCAAAGAAACCTTTAAAGCAGTTAGTTGAGGATTGATTATATTTAAAATTGCATAGGTAAAAACCAAAATAATCAAACCCAAAAGGCCAGCAGTAATTTGACCTCTAGCTGCCAGCTGGGCGGCTGGCGCTCCAGCTGAAGTTAAATAACGGATTCCTCCATAAACAAAAGAGCCAAAGGCAATTAGAGCGGCTAAAAACAAAGAGAATTGGAAAATGTATCTAATGTAATCGGGTAGGGCCTCTTTGGTGGTCGTGGGAGTTTTGGTACCAGGAATTTCCGGGTAAGTAACCTCTAAAGGTTTTTGAGCCAAGATAAAAGATGCCCCTAAAAAGAGAAAAAGGAGCAAAAATAAAATTAATAGTTTAGCTTTGCGAGACTTGAACATCGAAATAAATTGAAAACGGCTATTCGCTGGTTAATTCAGAATAAACCGTCCAACTCCAGAGAGGCAGAGAATCGCCAATGGCTGGCACAGCTTTGCCGGCCAATTTGGGCCACTGCCTTTTTAAAAAACTCATTAGAGCTTTTCCTCCTTTTTTTCCTAAGCCCGCCCCCTTTTTTCCAGTAATGACAGTTCCCGAGCGGAAAAAAGCCCAACTACCGACAATAACCAAGCCGACAATATAAACAATTTTGGCGAAAATTAAACCAACGCCAAAAGCTAAAATTAAAATAGCCCCAATTATACTAAGAACGTCAAGGAGGCCACCAACAAACATCATTAAAACCCCCTCTGGGCTGAGAAGTATTGAGCTTTTACTTTTTTTTGGAGCTTCTTCGCCTTCTTCAGTTTCTTCAGCTGGCGCACCACTAGCTGGCCTTCTAATTGCTCTCTTAGTTGCTCTTTTCCCTAATCCTCGAGCTCCTTTAGCTGCTCCTCGGCCGACAGCGGCCAGGCCTCGAGCGGCGCCAGCGGCAATTGCTGGTAAGGGCATATAATGATTATTGATTAATGATTATTGATAATTAGAGTTTTCCTTTGGCTCTTTTAATTTTTAAAACTTCTTCTGGGGCAGTAGTAATAATTTGGTCTTCGGTATAGGAAGCTACCACTTTGATGGCTACATGTTTTTGGCCAGCAAAAAATATACCATCGCCAACTTCAGCCTCCAGTAAAAGATATTTTTCTTCCTCGGTTAAGTTAAAAATTTTTTGAACCACATCAATGGTGGCTGGCGACTGTTTCATTAAGAGTTGAAGGGAAGAATTGGTAATGATGGGCTTGCCGTAGTCTGATTTCATAAAGTCATTGATATCTTGGGTGATAGTAGTGACTCCCAGCCAATATTTTCTGGCTCGCTTGGCTATTCCATAGAGAAAAGAAGCCCCATCTTTAGTCTGCATTATCCACCAAGCCTCATCGACCACTAAAATTCTTTTTTTCAATTCCGATCTAACTTTGTTCCAGATATATCTCATGATAATGAACATGGCCATGGGCCTTAGTTCGTCTTCCATGTCTCTGATACCAAAAGCGACAAAAGGTTTGTCCATAGAAATGTTAGTCGGTTGATTGAAAAATTGAGCAAAGGTCCCCTTGGTAAACTTTCTTACTCTTCTGACTAAAGATTCAGCCCCCTCCATTCCTTCCAAGACTGCTTCAAAATCAGACATCAAAGGAATTTTCTCTGGCCAGGCGCGGGGATCGGTTTCCGGAGTAATATCGCGGGCAGCATAAGTTTCAGTTATAGCTCTATCAATAATAGCATCCTCTTCTGGGGTGAGGCCGCCCAACATAATTCGTAACAGTCCGACTAGATTAATAATATTGGTTCTCAAAACATCTTCTGGCTTTTCGTCCTCTCGGGGTACGGGGAGATCAAAAGGATTGATATGATTGGGGCTGGCTAAAGAAATGTTAAAGAAAGAACCGCCGACGGCTTCCGTAAGAGATTTATATTCGTTTTCCGGATCAAGAATAATAGTGTCTACTCCCAGCATTAGGGAACGCAAAATTTCTAATTTAACTGCGTAACTTTTGCCCGAGCCGGCTTTAGCAAAAACCACGCTATTGGCATTTTCCAGGGAGAATCTATCAAACAAAATTAGAGAATTATTGTGGCGGTTAACCCCATACAAAATCCCTTCATTAGAGCTTAAGTCGAAAGAAACAAAAGGAAAAATCGAAGAAAGAGGATCGGTGTTCATTGGAGTGTGAACCTGAAGTTGGTCTAAACCATAAGGAGCGGAACAATTAAAGCCTTCCCTTTGCTGATAGAGAGCAGGTTTAATATAGATTAACCTTGATTCCAAAATCGACCTTAAGGTGGTTTCAATTCCCTCTAATTCTTTAGCTTTATCGGCATAAACCGTTAGGTAGAGGCCAAACTTAAACATTTTTTCTTGGGCCGTTTGTAGTCTGTCTCTTAATTCTTCCAAATCTCGATAAGCAGTTTCCAGAGCCGGGTCTCTAATCAGCCCTTTTTCTTCTCTTTCCATAATTTCCGCCTGGACTTCAGTTACTTTTTTCCGTAGCTGTTTTAAGGTCAGGCCAGTTTCTACCGGATGAATATGAAAGCCGATATCCATTGGCGTGTCTAGATTAATCACCGGAGAAAACCAAGCTGTGCTTAAATATCTGGGATAAGAAAAAATAAAGAAAGATTTGACTATTCTCTCCCCTAACTTTAAATGGTCAGAAGTCAAAGAAATAGAAGAAGGAGCAATAATGTCTCTAATCTCCAAAGCCGGAGCTTCAAAGATTTTTTCTGGCACTCTCCCTTTTTTCTTTAAGAAGGGTAATCTCATTATTTTAGCGGATTAATTCTGAAGGAATTTCCGGGTAGTATCCTACTTCAGCTTCCTCTGGATGATACAAGCTCCAGAAAAGCTCAATTAATTCCGAAGTGTTTAGAGGAACGCATTGAAGCCCGCACCTTCGCAGGCCCAAAGCGACAAATTCCATTCTCTGCCAAAGCTGGGATTTGGCTCTTTGAAAAGAATCCTCGCTAAAGGTGATGCTCGTTTTTTTCATCCCCGGGATTTCCATCAAAGCGAAAGGCACAACCGCAAAGAAGTTTTTAGACATAATCGCTCCTCCGGCAATTACATTTTTGATAAACTTTCGATACTCATCCGTTTGGATTCTTAAAAGTTCATTTTCCTGCTGTTGTCCCAACTCCTTCAATTTGTCAAGGTAGCCCGTAATATTTAATTTTCGGGACTGGACTACTATTTCTAAAGAAAAATCCAAAGAATTCAAAAAGTTTTGGAATTGGTAAATAGTGGCCTTTTGTTCTTCTTCTGACTTTAAAGCAAAGTTTTGGGAGGAAACCATAATCACCCCCCCCTTAGGGCTTTATTTCTTAAAATAATCACTCCTTCTTTGATTTGGTCAATTTCTAAAAATTGTTGAGTGGAAGATTGAGGCATGTTTTACTTGGTTTTGGTTTCAATTTGAGTTCTTAATTTCTTGAGCTGGCTTTTTTCGGCAATTTTTAAAGGCAATTCTTCCTTATTTTCTTCTTCCGGTTTTTTAACTTCTTCTTTTTTGAAAACTTTAACCGGAGTTTCTTTTTTTCGCCAAATATAGATTTTGGGCGAGATAAAAAATTTTAAGAGATTAGCGAAAATGGTCGGCAAATCGCGGCCGCCGATCTTCAGAAAGGCAAAAGCTATTGATCCCCCGCCCAGGATCAAGCAGGCGATAATAAAAGCATAAAACGGAGCCATGAAGTAAAAAATAAAACAAGCAGCCGCTGCTGCCCCAATAAACATGAACTGCTTGAAGGTGAGGGGACCGACTATTTTTGCCTCGTGTTCAATAAATTGAGGAACAGTAAAACGCATAATTATTCAATTGGTTCTCGATAGGTATCTTTTTTGGCTGGCGCCTCAGGTTTTTCTTCGGTTTCTTCTTCGGCTGTAACTTTTTCCATTGGCCCGATTGTCGGTTCGGTAATCGGTCTAGTTGGCGGAGTGATTTCTACTTTGTGAAGCTCTTCTAAAGCCGGCTTGACTGGATAAAAGATAAAGCGGTTAATCTCTTGAGCCACCTTTTTCGCCACCTCTTTCTTAAGTTTTACCTCTTTTTTCAAAGCTTCCTGAAAGTCGTCTGGCGCCAAAACTCCCATTAAAACATGGCCAGCATATCTTGCCACCTGGGAAACTTCCTCGACAGCATTTTTCTCACAAACATCCCAAATATTTTCGGCCGTTTCCTCAGAAAAAACCGCCTCCTTTAACTCGCTAGGGAGTTTCTCGTATAATTTCCATAGTTGTTCTTTAGTATATTCTTTGGGCATAATTTAAATTGACTTCCTTATTATACCATGGACGGGAATGTAAGCGTTGTATTCTCTTGACAAATCCTGTAAAAGATGTATAATAAAGGTAGTTTGGAGGTGGTTATTATCATTTTTCAAACTCTCTCACTCAATTTATCTAAGGACGAGAGTAGCATACTTAACAAATCGAAAAGGGGGTAATTGAATGTGAAAATTAAGTTCTGGGAAAAAGACCCAAAAAAGAAGGAGGTATCAACTATGCCTGGAAAGTCTGAAATTGAAGATCTGAAGAGGCGGACCCAAGAGCTGCTGGCAAAGTCACAGCCGCCTACTCTCCAAGAGCGGACTGCTCCGGTCGTCTTAGCCAAAGATGAGGAGCTTCGCAAACGGGAAGGGGCGGTAGCTGCCAAGGAAAAAGGGCTGGAGATCTGGGAGAAGAGCTGTGCCACCCGGGAACAGGCCGTCAAAGAGACCATCGAGACCCTCGAGAATGCCCGTAAAGTCCTCGAAGACCGGGGAGCCAGAGCCGGAGAGCGTGAGGAGGCTATTACTTCTCGGGAAGAGGCGGCCAGCAAACGCGAGCAGGAACTGGATAGCCGTGATGAAGAGCTCAAGGCGGAAACTAGAGAGCTTGTCGACCGGAAGAAAGTCCTGGACGAGGTAACTGGCAATCAGATCCAGATCGAGGAATCCCTAGCTGCCCGGGAAAAGGCAGTAGAGGCTCAAGAGGCGGAGGCAATCCAGGTCCGCGCCTTGGCTGACGTCATGAAGCGGATTATCGATGAGCTGGAACTCCGGCCCGGACTCGAGCAGTCTGGTCTCTGGGAGGATTTCGAAAAACTGTACGGAGGTAGCTGATGAACATATTCGGTAAAACTGAGGCTGAGAAGGCCCGCGACGAGCGACTCGAGGAGGTGAGGGCGAAAGCAGCCGAAACTACGGAGCGACTCTATCTCATCCCTCACAGTTCACAAACTGAGAGGAACATCTTTGAGAAGCGAGCGGCTCATACCCGACAAGCTCTCAGGAATGTCCGGTCTTGTCTTCGTTCCCAGACTCGGGTCTGGGAGGCATCTCTCGAGATGACCACATCTCAGGAGCAGCTCCAAGATGCCGAGGCCAACACTGAGTTGCTTTTGCGGAACCTCTCCCGTACCTAGTCCCCCTTAACAAGCAGGATCCTTTACGATGTCGAAGTCGCCAGTTGTAACGGCGAATAAGACTCAAAAGAATCCGAACATATCGTTTTGTAATGAACTTTTGGAAGCTCTCCTCTCGTATGGGAGAGCTTTTCTAATTTAAGTTTCTTATTCAGATTCTTCTTTGAGAAATCTTCCGAATTCGATTGCTGCTTTCTTTAATTCTCCTTTGGCTTCTTCAACCTCTCTTTGTCTAGATCCCCAGTCTTCTTGGAGGCCAGAAATTTTTTCCTCTAGCTCAG